>DBBA01000028.1 GCA_002291955.1 Rhodobacteraceae bacterium UBA996
GATGATCGAGGCGCTGGTGATGGCCGACGACCAGGTGGTGAAGGCCCTGGGCGGGGCCGCGCCGAAGAAGCTGATCGTGGTGCCGGGGCGCATCGTCAATGTGGTGGTCTAGGCGCGGGGTCCTGTCGGCGCTGGCGGCGGGGGCGCTGGCCGCCTGCGGCTTTACCCCGGCCTACGGTCCGGGCGGCCCGGCCGCGGCGCTTGCCGGGCGGGTGACGGTGCAGGCCCCCGTGACGGGGCCCGAGTACATCCTGGTCGCGCGGCTGGAGCAGCGGCTTGGCCGCGCGGGCGACGCAGCGCCGCTGGCGCTCGGCTACACGTTCACCACGGGGCAAGAGGCCGTGGCGATCACCCCCGCAGCCGAGATCACGCGCTACAACGTCACCGGAACGCTCGACTGGCGGCTGACCGATACCGCGACAGGGGCCGTCACGGCGAGCGGGCAGGTCCGGTCCTTCACCAGTTATTCCGCCACCGGGTCCACCATCGCCACCCGTGCCGCACGCGAGGATGCGACCGAGCGCCTGGTGACCATCCTGGCCGACCGCACCGCCGACGAGGTGGTGCTGAAGACCGCCGCCGGCCGATGAAGCTGTCGGCCCGCGACGCTGCGGCCTTCATCGCCCGGCCCGATTCGGGCGTGGCGGCCGCACTGATCTACGGTGCGAACGGCATGCGCGTGGCGCTGAAGCGGCAGGAACTGATGCGCGCGATCGTCGGGCCCGAGGGCGAGGCCGAGATGCGGCTGACCCGGCTGAGCGGCGCCGATGTGCGGCGCGATCCGGCGGCGCTGATGGATGCGGTCAAGGCGACGGGGTTCTTTCCCGGGCCGCGCGGTGTCGTGGTCGATGACGCCGGCGACGGGCTGGCCGAGGCCGCTTCGGCGGTGCTGGCCGACTGGCGCCCGGGTGACGCGCGTGTCGTCCTGGCAGCGGGTCAGCTGACCCCGGGATCGAAGCTGCGCAAGCTGTTCGAGGGCGCGAAGGCCGCCGTGGCCATTGCCGTCTACGACGATCCGCCCGGCCGGGACGAGGTCGAGGGCTGGCTGCGCGAGGCCGATTGTCCGCCCCTTGACCGCGCGGCGACGGACGACCTGCTGGCGCTCGCCCGCGCGCTGGATCCCGGCGAGATGCGCCAGACCGTGGAACGGCTGGCGCTGTACGCCCGGGGGCAGGCGGGTCCGGTCACCGCGGCCGACGTCGCCGCCGTGGCGCCCATGTCGGTCGAAGCCGAGACCGACGACCTGATCGACGCCGTGGCCGATGGCCGGCCTGACGATCTGGCGGGGCTTCTGTCGCGGCTGGCCGCGCAGGGGGTCACGCCGGTGGCGCTGTGCATCGGCGCGACCCGGCATTTCCGCGCGCTGCTGGTCGCCAAGGCCGACCCGGCGGGACCCGAGGCTGCACTGAACCGTGCCCGCCCGCCCCTGAACTTCCGCCGCAAGGACGCGCTTCTGCGGCAGGTGCGGCGCTGGGATGCCGCGGCGCTGGACCGGGCGCTGGCGCTTCTGGTGGACACCGACCTGCAGCTGCGGTCGTCCTCGCGCGCGCCGGGCCAGGCGCTGGTGGAACGCGCGCTGATCCGGCTGGCGGTCGCGGGGCGCGGCCGCTGATCAGCGGCGGGGGCCGCGCCAGCTGTCCAGCCAGCGGGTCAGCCGCCCGCGCTTGTCCGCCGCCCGATCCTCGACAGAATCCCAGGTGTCGGACACGCTGTCGAACACCGGGTCGAGCGTGCGTTCCCGGAACTGCGCCCAGACGCGCCACAGGAACAGCGCGAAGCCCGCCAGAAGCGTCAGGATCACGATGTTCAGCCACGGGATCAGCTGTTCGTCCGGGCCGGTCGCGGGGCGCACGGACACGGCGTTGGGGAAGATCGTGAAGAACTCGTTCCGCCAGCCATAGTGGCGCACGATCACCCAGCGCGGGTTTTCGGCGGTGGAGACGAGGTCGGACACCTCGGTCTGCAGGTTGGAACTGTCGATCTTGAAATAGGGCGGCCAGACCCAGCCGGTATCCTCGTTCCGGTAGACCTTCACCCGGCCGTTCGGGCGCACCGCGTTGATGAAGCGCACGTCGCGGGTGACGATTCCGTCCTGGGTGACATTTCCCGTACCCACGTCCGCTCCCGCCCAGAACCACGAATTCTCGGCCAGGTCCATGCGGCGGTTCTCGGTGCCGACGATGCGGACGATGTCGCGGTCGGGCAGAGTGTAGTGCAGGAACCCGAACAGGAACAGCGCCAGAAGCGACACGACGCTCCACTTGATCCACCGCAGCATGGTCCGGTCCCCCGACTAGTAGTAGTTCACCAGATAGAGCGTGACCCCCGCCGCCACAACGGGCAGCACATAGACAAGCAGGATCAGTCGCCGCCGCAGGGACTTGCGGTAGACGACCATGCCCGCGCGCACGTAGTCGGACCGTTCGCCGGGGCGGCCGGCCTCGTCCCATTCCTTCTCCAGCCGCTCGCGCCGCACGGACGCCGAGTAGAGCGAGATCAGGACGTAGAGCGCCGTCATCACCACGAAGCCCACGATCAGCAGGGTCAGTATCTGGCGGATCACCGGCGCTTCTCCCACGGGTTCGGGGTGGGCTTGCGGTCCGGTGTGCGGGCGGGCCGGTCGCTGGCGGCGCGGGTGACGGCGCCCCAGGGGCCGACCATGTCCACGATGTCGCGGGACCGCGCGGGGGCGGCGTGGGGTTCGGGGGCGGGATCGTCCATCCCCGGTTCCGGCCCGAACAGGGCGGTTCGCGCGCCGGCCTTGTCCACTGCGTATTCGGCAGCAAGGAAGTTCGCCGCAAAGGCACGCTTGGGTTCGGGCCAGTCGCGATAGCGCGCGTAGAACAGTTCCTTGTGGATGATGAACATCTGCCGGAAATCGAGCGGGGTGAGTTCTGACAGAAGCATGTTGACCAGGTCGCGGTCGGCGTGGGGCCCGGCGCGCAGCGTGTAGAAGTAGGCCGGATGGTCCGACGTGATCCGCGGCCAGGGCCCGCCACCTTCGACCCAGCGCACCAGCGCTGCCAGCGCCTCGACCTCGGGCGGCAGCCGGTCGCCCAGGCCCTGCGCGATCCGGCGCAGGTCGGCACGGGTGATCCCTTCGGGCGCGATCCCCTGCGCGGCGGCGGCATCGACCAGGATGAAGTCGATCTTCTGGCGCAGGATCGCCGCCGCATCGGTGTTCCGGGCCTTCACGATGGGTTCCACCAGCCCGTTCAGTTCCAGGAACTTGGCGATCTGGCCGCGGTCCTTCAGGTCGAACAGGTGGGGCGTCGGAAGTCCGAGGAACAGCGCCCTGGACGTGCAGACGATGGTGGCCGGGTGGGGCACGTCGCGGAACAGGTACACCCCGCCGAAATGGCTGGTCCAGAAGTTGCCCTTGTCCACCGTCAGGGGCTTCAGGTCGACCGGGGTCTTCGTGACATCGCCCGTCTCCTTCGCCAGCGCGACCATCTCGGCGATCAGGACATCGTCCCACCACGCATCGGGTCTCGTGCGGAACGTCTCGATCCGCGCCGCAAGCTCGCGGGCATTCGCGACGTGCCGCCCGGTGGTGTCGGCCTCGACCGTGACCTTGTGCATGTCGAACAGGCGGGCGGGCGCCGAGATGTCGTAGACCGACCCGACCAGCTCGCCCGCCACGGCATCGCGGGCGGTCAGCGCGAACAGCGCGGGTTCGTTCAGCTCGATCCACCGGCGCAGGATCGGGCGCGAGGTTGAAAAGCGCGCGTTCAGCAGCGGGGCCGACTTCTGCGCGGTTGTCAGCAGGATGAACTGCCGGTTCGCGCCGTCGTGGTTCAGGTAGGCAGGATCGTCCAGCTCGTCCCCCACCTCGGGCGAGAACCCGGACAGGTCGATGTGGAAATCCGGCAATGCGGTCGTCCGCCCGGTCAGCTGTTTCAGCGCGCGGTTGTAGCGATCGACCAGCGCGGGCGAATCCACGGGCACGAGGTTGCCGAACATCAGGCCGGCCGAGATGAGGCGTTTCATGGACAGGCCCCCCCGTGCCGATCCCGTGTTCCGGCGACGCGCCGTTGCCCGGCACCGGGGTGCCGCATCGCCCGACCGATTACTGCGGCGCGGCGGCGCACATTTCCAGCCTGATTCGTTGCAGGCCCCGGTCCGGACGGTGGCGCGCGCGTTGACGCGGTGCGCGCGACAGGTCGAGACTGCGCCCGACGATGCGGCGCTCTGGAGGACCCGGGGATGGGCGAGCCTGACGTAGTGGTGGTGGGCGCCGGGGCCGCTGGTCTTGGCGCGGCCAAGGCGCTGCGGGCACGGGGGCTGTCGGTCCGCGTGGTCGAGGCGATGGGGCGCATCGGCGGTCGCGCCTGGACCCGCGACACGGATTTCGGCGTGCCCTTCGGCATCGGCTGCGCCTGGATACATGCCGCCGACCGCAACCCGTTCTTCCGCGACGCGCAGGCATTTGGCTGGGACATGGTCCACCATGACATGGGGCTTGACCACCTAAGGTTCGGGTCGCGCCGCGCCACGGCCAGGGAGATGGCCGCGGTGGGTCGGGCGGACCTCGCGATGCAGGCCCGCATCGGCGCGCTGACAGGCGCGGATACGGCGCTGGCCGACCTGCTGGGCGACTGCCACTGGCTCCGGGCCTGCGCGACCTTCGCCGGACCGATGGATTTTGCCGCCGACGCCGACGAGATCTCGGTCGTCGACTTCCGCGCGGCGGCCTGCCTCGATCCGAACTGGTACACCCGGCAGGGCTATGGCGCCCTGGTCGCGCGCTGGGGCGCCGATGTGCCGGTGACGCTGGACGCGCCCGTGCGGCGGATCGACTGGTCCGGCCCCGGCGTCACGGTCGAGACCGACCGCGGCAGGCTGCGCGCGCGCGGCCATCGTCACCGTCTCGACCGGGGTGCTGGCGTTCGAGGACATCCGGTTTGCGCCGGCCCTGCCCGACACGCACATGCAGGCGGCGCACGACCTGCCGATGGGACTTCTGACCAAGATCCCGGTCGAGATCGATGGGGCAGAGGGTCTGGGCGTCGCCCCCTGGGATGACCTGCTGATGGAACGGCCCGCGCGGCACGACCTGTATGTCCTGTGCCGCCCCTTCGGCTGGCCGCTGATGGTGGGCTTCGTCGGCGGTGATTTCGCCTGGGAGATCGAGGCGGCAGGCGAGGCGGCGGCGGTCGACTTCATGACCGACCGGCTGGAGGACATGTTCGGGTCCGCGATCCGGCGCAGGGTGCGCCGGTCCGCCATGACGAACTGGGCCCGCGAACGGACGGTGCGTGGGGCCTATGCTGCCGCCCGGCCCGGTCGTGCCGCGGCCCGTGCCAGGCTGGCAGAACCCCTGGGCGACCGGGTGTGGTTCGCGGGCGAGGCGCTGGCAGGCCCGCTGATCCAGACGGCCGGGGGCGCGCGCCTGTCGGGCGAGGCCGTGGCGGCCGCGGTCGCGGCGCGGCTTGGGGCGCCGTCGGCCTGAGCACGGGCGCGGCTGCCCTTGCTCCGCCCCTGCGGTCCCGACTATTGTCGGACGCGCGCATCCAAAGGACAGCCATCCCATGACGACCCGCGACGCCCCCGAAACGGAAGTGGTCAAGGCCTGGCGCGTGGCCTGCGACGGCGGACAGGGCGCGCTTGGCCATCCGCGCGTCTGGCTGTCGATCCCCGGGGATCGCGGCTGGGTCGAATGCGGCTACTGCGACAAGCGGTACGTCCATGAAAGTGTTGCGGGATCGGAATGATCGACCGTCGCTTGCGGGGCAACCGGCGTGGCGCGCGCGGCGGATGACGCCCCGGTCCTGACGGTCCGCACCCGCGCGGACCTGCGCGCCTGGCTGTCCGGACATCACGCCGGACCCGGCCCGGTGTGGCTCGCCACCTACAAGAAGCACCATCCGGATTACCTCGCCTATGAGCCGCAGGTCGAGGAACTGCTCTGCTGGGGCTGGATCGACAGCGTGACGCGCGCACTGGATGCCGACCGGTCGATGATCCTGATCGCGCCCCGCAACCCGAAATCCGCCTGGTCCGCGATCAACAAGGGCCATGTCGAACGCGCGCGTGCCAGCGGCGCGATGACCCCCGCGGGCGAGGCGAAGATCGCCGCCGCCCTCGCCAACGGCATGTGGACCTTCCTCGATGACGTCGAGCGGCTGGACGTGCCGCCCGACCTTGCCGCCGCGCTTGATGCGCGTGTCGCCCGGTCCGTCTGGGACGCCTGGCCCCGCAGCATCCGGCGCGGCACGCTGGAATGGATCAACACGGCCAAGGGGGCGGGCACCCGCGCCGACCGGATCGCCCACGCGGCCGACAGCGCGGCCACGGGCAGTCGCCCCCGCATCTTCCGCCCCTGAAACGTCGAAGGCAGGACAACCGCCCTGCCTTCATCCTCTCGGAGATACCCCGGGGGGCAGCGCCCCCCGTCCCCTGCCGGTCAGTTCACCGGCACCGCGGTGGCATCCACCACCCGCGCCGGGGTCTGCGCCTGGATCGCGATCCGGCGCGGCTTCAGCGCCTCGGGCACCTCGCGCACGAGGTCGATGTGCAGCATCCCGTTCTCGTGCGTGGCCCCGGTCACGACCACATGGTCGGCCAGGTGGAAGCGCCGCTCGAATGCGCGCGTGGCGATGCCGCGGTGCAGCCATGTGCGGGGCGCGTCCTCGCGCGCCTTGCGGCCGGCCACGACAAGGGCGCTCTCGCGCACCTCGACGGTCAGGTCGTCGGGGGTGAAGCCCGCGACGGCAATCGAGATGCGCCAGCCGTCATCGGCCGTCTTTTCGATGTTGTAGGGGGGATAGCCGCCATCGGCGGTGTCCGTGGTCAGAAGCCGGTCCATCAGGTCGGCGATCTGGTCGAAGCCGACGGTGGCGCGGTACAGCGGAGCAAGATCAAAGGTTCGCATGGTCATCCTCGCATGAGCGACAACAGGCTGGGACCCTCCATCCGGACAGGTCCCGGTTTCGCGGGCCGGGTCCGTCACGCGGCCCCCGGCGAACGATCAGTTAGGAATGGCCCTGCGCGGGTTCAAGGCGCGGCAGGCGGCCTGCCCCCACCCAATGGGCGCCCGGCATCCAGGGTGTCCAGGAGATCGCGCAGCGGGTCTTCCGCCCGCACGGGATCGACGGCCACGCCCATGGGTTCGCGGTCGCGGGTGATGCGCGCCACCGTCACCCCGGCCAGCGTCAGCGTCCCGTCCGCGCCACGGACCAGGAACGGCGACCCGGATTCGCCCGACCGCACGTCGCAGCCAAGGGTCAGCGTCCCCGCATCCCGCGCCACGACCGGACAGGCCGACTGCCGTTGCCTTTGCGCGGTCGGCGCCACTCCGTCATCCACGCGGAACGACACGACAAATCCCCGGTCTCCCGGTGCGGCGGGACGCAGGGCCAGCGGCAACGGCACGGCCTCGGCCGGGTCGAGGGGCCGCGACAGCCGCATCAGGGCCACGTCGAAGCGAAGCCGCCCCCGCGTGTCGGGGGGAAGCTGGTCCCACAGGGGATGCCGCACGATGGCCGCGGCAACCACCGCCCGACCGGGCGCACCGGTCCCGCCCGCAGGCGCAAAGGCAAAGTCACCGGGCCCGAGCGCGACGCCGTCGCGATCCGGCGGCACGCAATGGGCCGCCGTCAGCACGACATCGAGCCCGATCAGCGCCCCGGAACAGCCGCCCGACAGGTCGGCAAACGACACGCGCCCTGCCGCGCGCAGGTCCACATCGGCGGCACCGGCCGGATCGGCGGCCGGACCGGCACAGGCCAGCAGCAGCACCGCAAGGACCGCGCGCCGCATCCCGCTCAGGGCCGGACGAACTTTGCGCCGATCTCTCCGCGCGCCGCAGGTCCTGCCGATCCGGTTGCCGCAGCCGTCCCGCCGGTCCCGGCCATCACGCGGCGGGCCTGCACGGGCGCGTCCGGAAACACGCCGCGTCCGGCCGCCAGGTCCTCCAGCAGGTCGGTCAGCGGACGGTCGATGTCCATGGCGAACGAGACCCGCCGCCCGTCCATCTCGCCCATCGCCGAGACCACCGCCGCGATGCGCGGCCGCGTCCCGTCCTCGCCCGCGAAGATCGGCGATCCCGACGATCCGGGTTCCACGTCGCAGGTCAGCGCGATCATCCCCTGGTAGGTGTCCAGCACCTCGCAGGCCCGCTGGCGCGACGGCGCATTCATCCGCCCCGCCCCATAGGACACGACGCTGACCTCGGCGCCCTGCTGCAGGGGGCCGCCCCCGGGCAGGAACGGATCGGCATGGGTCGAGACGATCGCGCTTTCCAGCTGCACCAGCGCCACATCCCAGCGCAGCCGGGCCGAGTTGCGGTCCGACGCCGGATCGTACTCGGGATGCACGACCGCGGCCCGCGCCCGCCGGAACGCGACCGACGCGCCATTGCGCCATCCGGCATGAAAGGTGATCCGGCGCGGGTCGCGCAGGCGCTGGTCGTCGTCATACAGGCAATGCGCCGCGGTCAGCACCAGATCGGGCCGGATCAGCGTGCCGGTGCAGTTCGCGGCATTCTCGAGGTCGAGAACCCCCACC
>DBBA01000112.1 GCA_002291955.1 Rhodobacteraceae bacterium UBA996
CCATCGCCGCCCGCCTGACCGAAGCCAAGCAGACCATCCCGCACTTCTACCTGCGCCGCGACATCCGGCTGGATGCGCTGATGGCGTTCCGCGCGGACCTCAACGCGAAACTGGAAGCGCGCAAGGTCAAGCTGTCGGTCAACGATTTCGTCATCAAGGCCTGCGCGGCCGCGCTCCAGCAAGTGCCGGACGCCAACGCCGTCTGGGCGGGTGATCGGGTGCTGAAGCTGACGCCGTCGGACGTGGCGGTGGCTGTCGCCATCGAAGGCGGGCTGTTCACGCCCGTCCTCAAGGACGCGCACCTGAAATCGCTCTCGGCGCTGTCGGCCGAGATGAAGGACCTCGCCGCCCGCGCCAAGGCCCGCAAGCTCGCCCCCCACGAATACCAGGGCGGCAGCTTTGCCATCTCGAACCTTGGCATGTTCGGGATCGACAACTTCGACGCGGTCATCAACCCGCCCCATGCCGCGATCCTCGCGGTCGGTGCGGGCGTGAAGAAGCCTGTGGTGGAGGGCGACGCGATCAAGGTCGCGACGGTGATGAGCGTGACACTCTCGGTCGATCACCGGGTGATCGACGGGGCGCTGGGTGCGCAGCTTCTGCAGGCCATCGTGGACAACCTGGAAAACCCGGTGGCGATGCTGGCCTGACGTTCAGGATCAGGCGCGGGCGACCGGGGGAGCATTCGTCCGGCCGCCCGCGCCCTGCCCCGCCGATACGGGTCAGTCGTCGTTGTCGTCGTCGTTGTCGTCCGACCCGCCGTCGTCGTCATCATCATCGCGGCCGCCCGACCCTGCGTCATCGTCGTCGCGGTCGTCGTCGTCATCGTCGGCATCGCTCGCGTAGCGGACGCCCCCGTTCACGGCGCGTTCGACATCGGTGGCCAGCGCCCGCAGGAACAGCGCCAGCGGGTCCTGCTGGGCCTGGGCAGGCTGGGCAAGTCCGGCCCCAAGGGCGAGGATTAGGGCGGCAAGGGCAGTGGCAGTGCGCATGGGTGTCACCTTTTCCGATCAAGGGCCGGTCATGTCCGGCTCGTGTCCGGCAGACGCACCGCCCCGCCCGCCTATTCCCCGGGTTCCCCGAAATCGTGGTTTGACCGGCCGGACACGCACGCTACGCTCTTTCGCAACCGGCACGGGAGGGGCGCGATGCGGCGGATGTGGCACGGGATGGCGGCGGCGCTGCTGCTGGCAGGGTCGGCGGTGGCACAGGACACGATCACCGCGCATGGCATCTCGGCCTTCGGCGACCTGAAGTATTCCGCGGACTTCGCCCATTTCGACCACGCCAACCCCGACGCCCCCCGCGGCGGCACCATGAGCTTCCGCGGCACCGGCGCCTCGACCACCTTCGACAGCGTGAACCCCTTCATCCTGGCCGGCGAACCCGCGCAGGGACTGGGCCTGTTGCACGACACGCTCCTCATCGACGCCGATGACGAGCCCGACGCGGCCTATGGCCTGATTGCCGAAAGCCTCGAATACCCGCCGGGCCGCGAATGGGTGATCTTTACCCTGCGGGACGGCGCGCGCTTTTCGGACGGCGTCCCTGTCACCGCCGCCGACGTGGTCTGGTCGCACGAAGCGCTGGTGACCGTGGGCGAGCCGTCCTGGCGCATCCGGCTGGCCGACATCGCGTCCGTCACGGCGCTGGACGACCGCCGCGTACGCTTCGACTTCCGCGCGGGCGCCGCGACCCGCGACCTGCCGAACCTGGCCGGATCGCTGCCGGTCCTGCCGAAGCACTACTACGAAACCGTGCCCTTCGACCGCTCGACCATCGACCCGCCCGTCAGTTCCGGCGCCTTCCGCGTCACCGATGTGCAGCCCGGCCGGTCGATCACCTACTGCCGTGATCCCGGCTACTGGGGCGCCGCCCTGCCAGTGAACGTGGGCCGCCACAACTTCGACTGCTACCGCTACGAATACTACACCGACAACACGGTGGCCTTCGAGGCGTTCAAGTCCGGCGGGTATCTCATGCACGAGGAGTTCTCCTCGGCGCTCTGGGCCACCAACTACGACTTCCCGGCGCTGAACGACGGCCACGTCATCCGCACCGAACTGCCCGATGCCCGGCCGTCGGGCACCCAGGGCTTCTGGCTGAACCTGCGGCGCGAGAAGTTCGCCGATCCCCGCGTGCGCGAGGCGCTGGGCATGGCCTTCAACTTCGAATGGTCGAACAAGACGCTGTTCTACGGGCTTTACGCCCGCACCGACAGCTTCTGGGAAAACTCGGACCTGCAGGCCATGGGGCCCATCCCGCCCGAGGAACTGGCGATCCTCGAACCCTTCCGCGACCAGCTTCCCGCCGCCGTGTTCGACGAACCGGCCTTCGTGCCGCCGGTCCTGTCGGACGCCGAACAGATCGACCGCGCGACCCTGCGCCGGGCGGGGGCGCTCCTGGACGAGGCCGGGTGGACCACCGGTCCCGACGGGCTGCGCCGCAATGCGGCCGGCGAGGTGCTGGAGGTCGTGTTCCTCGACGACAATCCGGCGTTCGAGCGGATCGTGCTGCCGTACATCCAGAACCTCGAACGGATGGGCGTGGCCGCACGGCTCGACATGGTCGATCCCGCGCAGGCGCAGGAACGGCAGGAGCGGTTCGATTTCGACGTGATCGCCGGGCGGCTGGTCATGTCGCTGTCGCCCTCGGTCGAACTGCGCACCCTGTTCGGCTCCGATGGCGCCGCGGCGCCGGGATCACTGAACTATTCCGGCGTGGCCGACCCGGTGGTGGACGCGCTGATCGAGCAGATCATCGCCGCCCCCAGCCGTACCGAGATGGCGGTGCGGGTCCGGGCGCTCGACCGCGTACTGCGGGCCATGTACATCTGGGTGCCGAACTGGCACAAGGGCAGCCACTGGGTCGCCCACTGGGACGTGTTCGGGATGGGCGAGAAGCCTCCCTATGCACGCGGCGACATCTGGTGGTGGTTCGACCAGCCGCGCTTCGACGCGCTGCGGGCGGCGGGCGTGCTGCGCTAGGGCAGCCGGTCATAGCCCTGCGGCGCGGTCGGCGCGATCCCCACCAGCGGCATGTCGCGCACCTGCCGCAGCAGACCGATCACCCCGTCGATGCTGTGATCCGCCAGCGCACGGCCCTTCTCGACTGTCGCCAGATGCGCCTCGCCCACCGTGCCCGCGGGGTTCAGGTCCGACGCGACCCAGCCATAGGCGACCCCCCCGATGGGCGAGATCGGCGCCTGTTCGGCCGTGGACCGGAAATCCTGCGCGGCGCCCATGTCCACCACATCGGGCCGGAACGCCAGCATCAACGAGGTCTCCACATCGCCGCCATGGATGCCGAACGCCCGCTCCCGCGCAGAGAACATCCCCTCGGGCTGGCCGAAGGCGCCCCAGCCCGCGCGGACCACCAGCATCCCCGCCCGCACCCGCAACTCGCGCGACACGATGGAGATCAGGTCCACGTTGCCGCCGTGGCTGTTCAGGATGACCAGCTTGCGCACGCCTGCGCGCGCGACCGACATCCCGATCTCGACCCAGGCGCGCAGCGCCGTCTCCGCCGTCAGGGTCAGCGTTCCGGCCGCATGGATATGCTCGTTGGACTTGCCGACCGCCTGCACGGGCAGGATGCGGATATCCAGGTCATCGGGGCAGCGGTCGCGCAGCAGGTCCAGGAACCCCTCGGCGATCATCGTGTCCACGCCGACGGGCAGGTGCGGCCCATGCTGTTCCACCGCGCAGGTCGGCAGCACCGCGATCACCGCCTCGGGGTCCAGCCCCGCGAACTCGGTCGTGCGATAGGCGTACCAGTCGCGCCGCCTCATTCCGCCGCCTCGGGCCGCGCCGGTCGCAGGGCCAGCCGCGGCGCCGGGCCGGTCAGCCGGTCCATCCGTTCCGCCACCTTGCGGAGATGCGCCGCCCGGCTCTCGTCGGTCGAGGAATCCATCAGGTAATGCGCGGCAAACACCTTGCGCGCCCCAGGCTTCAGCAGAAGCCCCACCCCCATCATCAGCGTCCGCCGCCCCGGTGCCCCCACCAGCGTCGTCAGCCACCACGACGCGCCGCAGGTGGTGAACACCCCCAGCCGCACGATGTGATCCAGCCCCCGGCGGATCGTCTTGTCCTTGGCATCGGGCATCAGGAACGCCAGGTCGGGCAGGAACACCCGGTCCAGCCAGCCCTTCAGCATCGCGGGCAACCCATACCACCAGGTCGGATAGACGAAGATCAGCGTGTCGCACCACTCCAGATCGCGGCAGTCCCGCTCCACCGGTTCCCGGTTCTTCGGCGTATCCAGATACCCCTCGTGTTCCGCCGCCGTCAGCACCGGCTGGAACCCCTCGGCGTACAGGTCGCGCACCCGCACCTCGGCGCCCGCATCGGCCAGCTTGGCCAGGACCACGTCGCGCACGGCGGCCGTGAAGCTTTCCCCGCGCGGATGGCAATAGACCACCAGTGCCCGCATCCTAAAGTGCCTCCATCTCCCGGGACACGCGGTCGAGGAATGCCGACCGCTTCGCCTGCGTCGCCCGGTTCATGTCATAGAGCGCCAGATAGCGCATCTTCTCGGGCCCCGTCACATGCCAGACCGCCCGCTTCACCACATGGCGCGGCGGATCGCCCGCCAGAAACGCCCGCATCCGCGTCCCGCCATAGGTGGTGACGGCAGCAAGCTTGCGGACATGGGTCAGGTTCGGCTTGACCCGCCCCTCCTCCATCCGGAACGACACGCCCGGCAGGAACACCCGGTCGAAATAGCCCTTCAGGATCGCGGGGAAGCCGAAGTTCCAGACCGGGAACACCAGTACCAGCGCCTGCGCGGCCAGAAGCCGCTCCACATGCGGCGCGACCGGCCCCCGGTTCGACGCCACGTCGTGATAGCCACGCCGCTCGGCCTCGGTCAGCACCGGGCTGAACCCTTCCGCGTTCAGGTCGCAGTCATCGACCTCCCAGCCCCGGCGCTCCAGCACCTCGACCACCCGGCCATGCAGCGCGGCCGAGAAGCTCTCGGGACAGGGATGGGCAAACAGCACGAGCGCCCGCGTCACGACACAACCGTCCTTCCCTTCATCCTTGCCCAAGTACCTCGGGGGTGCGGGGGCAGAGCCCCCGCGCGTGCCGCCCTATTCCGCCGCCCGCACCGGCGCCTGCAACCCCTGGTAGGCGTACATCCGGTCATACCCCCAGGCCGGATCATCCCAGGCGATCATCTTGCCGGGGTTCAGGATGCCCTTGGGGTCGGCCTCCTGCTTGAAGCGCAGCTGACGGTCGTCCACCGTCTGCCGCCCGCCTTCCTCCAGCGTATAGCGGTGCGGATTGAACACCATGCAGCCCATGTCCTCGTGGATGCGGACGATCTCGTCCAGCCGCGCCTCGGTGGTGAACTTCACCAGGGACAGCCCCGCCATCATCGTCTTGCCCGACTCCTTCATCACCTCGAGGTGCTGCAGGACTTCGGGCGAGAACTTCTCGCGGATCGCCATGACCTTGGCCAGATGGTCGGGGTGGCCGTAGCGCACCTGCAGGTAGGTGATCGTCGGGTCCACCTTCAGCGCGCGCAGCGTGGTGTGGTTCCAGCCGTATTCGAACACCGGCCCCGGTTCCTTGGTCCAGTCGGGCCTGTCGGACCGCCAGATGATCCGGGGGGCGCCCCCTGCCCGACCCGTATAGGTCATGAACCCGTCCATGGCGTGCGGGGCCACCATCAGCCCCACCAGATGGCTGCCCGCGTTCACATGCGGCTTCACCCGCTGGAAGTAGTCGAAGGCCACCGGCGCCTCGAACACGGTCGCAAGCTTGATCAGGATGCCGGGCTCGTCACCCAGCCCGTCCGCATACGCGGCCGCGGCCTGGAAATCCTCGAAGGCCACGAACAGGTCCACCCAGTCGTAGGCCGGGGCCAGCGGCATCTCGATCTCGGTGATGATCCCGTTGGTGCCATAGGCGTGGCTGACCCGCGCCAGTTCCTCGCCCCGGAATTCGAGGATGCGCGGCTCGGCCTCGGCCGTCACCACCCGCAGGCGGATGATGTTGCCAAGGTCGCGCAGCGCACCCCAGGTGCAGGACCCGACCCCGCCCGACCCGCCCGCGATGAACCCGCCGATGGTCGCCGTCGCCCAGGTGCTGGAGAACATCCGCAACTCCTGCCCCGAATGGGCCTTCGTCGCAGCATCGAGGTCCCTCAGCAGGCAGCCGGGTTCCACGACCACCCGGCCGGGGTGGATCTCCTTCACCGCCACCATGTTCTTCATGTGCAGGATGCAGCCACCCGCCAGCGGCATCGCCTGCCCGTAGTTGCCGGTGCCCGCGCCCCGCACCGTCACCGGCACCTCGTGGGCGTGGCAGACACGCAGCACCTCGATCACCTCGGCCTCGGACCGGGGCGCGACCACGAAATCGCCCACCACATGGTCCAGCCGCGCCTTCAGGACGGGGGAATACCAGAAGAAGTCCCGGCTTTTCGACCGCACCGACACCGGGCTCTCGTCGATCTCCATGTGCGACAGCGCGGCCTTGGCCGCAGCGAAGCTCGCCTTCATCGGTCACACCTCCATCAGGTCATCAAGCTCGGCATAATCCGGAAGCCGCCGGTCAATCTGCACGCCGCCCCGCAGCACGATCCGGTCGGACTGGGGCCGCGCGAAGAACTCGGTCCATTCCCGCGCGCGGAAGATCACCAGGTCCGCAGGCGCCCCCTCGGCCAGCGACGGCGGGTCGATCCCCATCGCCTTGGCCGGGTTCGCGCTGAACGCCAGTGCCCAGTCGTCGCGCGAATGGT
>DBBA01000407.1 GCA_002291955.1 Rhodobacteraceae bacterium UBA996
CAGGAGAACCTCGCCGACAAGGCCAAAAAGCTCGGCATCCCGGTCATGAAGTTCGAGAAGGGGGCGTGAGCCCCCTTTTCTTTTCTCAAGGGAAGCAAGCTCGGCACGGCAGCCGCGCGATGCTTCCGGAGCGCGTCCCGGCAGGAGATGTGGCTTGACTCTCTGTGGGGGCAATCTTACGTTTCTGGCATCGTTGTGGGAAAGGTACGACAATGTCCGAGACAGCCACACTGTCGTCGAAGTTCCAGATCTCGATCCCCAAGGCCATCCGCACGGCCCAGCACTGGGAGGCTGGTCTCACCTTTGCCTTCATCCCGAAGGGCACGGGTGTCCTGCTGGTCCCTGTTCCCAAACGCGACGCCTTGAAGGGCCTGGCCCGTGGAGCCGTAGCGACGGACTATCGTGACCGGGCTGATCGTTTCTGATGGTTCTGGTCGACACCTCCGCCTGGATCGAATGGCTGATCGGATCGCCTACCGGAGAATCGCTCTCGAAGCGTTTGCCGGAGCAGTCCGATTGGCTGGTGCCCACCATGATCCAGTTGGAGCTTGCGAAGTGGCTGACGCGTGAAGTCGGCGAGGACAAGGCGGATGAGGTGATCGCCTTCACCCAGGTCTGCCAGGTCGTCCCGCTGGACACAGAGATCGCACTCGCGGCGGCTGACGCCTGCCGCATGCACAAGCTCGCGACCGCTGATGCGATCATCCTTGCCACTGCGCAGGCCCGCGGCGCGACGCTTCTGACATGCGATGCGCATTTCGAAGGACTCGCGGGCGTGGACTACATGCCGAAGGCGAACGGCTGAGATCAGGCGGACGATCGCGCTGGCTCCACGTCAGCGACCCGCGCCTACCCGTATTCATCTGGCCGACATGCCCTGCCCGTACCGCGGATGCTGCCGCGCACCACTTCTGCTCAGCGATGCCATCTCGACGGGGTCCCGGAGATCCCACGCTGTCGATGCGCAGACGGCCGCATGCGTCGCCGTTCCCATTGCGGACGATGCCGAGGATCTCGCCGGGCCTCGGGACGAACTGCCGCTCGAGAGGATCGCCGGCTGCGCAGCCATAGCTGTAGTCTGGCCAGGCGGCATTTGTCCGGTTCCAGCGCATGAGCGATAGAACCCTTTTCTATAACTCACACGGGCCGCGGCTGCGTTCGTCTGTCCTGGGGCCAAGGGGGGGCGGACCGCAAGGCGGGCCGTTCTTGTGAGAGAGGGGAGAGCCCCGCGTCCCTGCAGGCCGCGGGGGAAACGGACACCAAGGCTGCCCCACCTTACGAAAGTATATTTTTGACCCAACAGTTATACAAACGTAAGGTGGGGCAGCCTTGGTGGAAGGTGGCAGGAAATAGGGGGTCTTTCTTCCGCATGTCCCGAGCAAAGCGCCTGACAGAGACGGAGAAGATGCAGATCGTCCGCGAGGCCGCGGAGGGTGTGTCGACGACGGATCTGGCGACCCGGTTCGGGGTGACAGCGCGGGCCGTGCGCTACGTCCTGAAAGCCGATGCCGAGCGCCAGACGGATGCCGCCATCCCGGTCTCCGCGGTCAGTGTGAAGGTGACCACTGCCGAGCTTGTGGCGCTCGATGCGGTGCTGGCTGCGGCCGGGATCGAGAGCCGGGCCGAGGGGCTGCGGCGGCTTATCCAGGCGGCGGGCGGGGTGTTAGTGCCGGATGCGCAGATGGCCGCCGAGATGGCGCGCTACAGGGCCTCGCTGCACGAGGTCGGCAATGGCGTTGCGCAGATCGCCAAGCAGATGACGCTGGCCAACCGGACAGGCCAGGGGCAGGGAGGGCAAGGGGCCGGCCCGGAGTTTTCGGAACTGCGTCTTGCGCAGATCCGCGGGCTGGCGCGGTTCATTCTCGATTCCGCCGACGAGATCGATCTGCTGGTCGGGCGCCGTCGCGATCGGATGCAGATCGAGGCCACGGCTGCCTTGCGGGAGTTTGCGCATGCGGCTGAATGATGCCGTCCATGCCGTCACGGGCGAGGTCTTCCGGGACGGATGGAGCCGCGTCCGGGGCTCGATGCAGGGGCTGCATGTGGCCAAGCAAGCCCAGCTCATGCGCGCGGCAGCCGGGCACCGGCCGGCGGTCTTCAAGGCGATCCGGAGTGGCGGCACGCATACCAAGTCGCAGCTCGCCAATCAGCTCGAGTACCTCACCACCAAGTCGACCCATATCGTGGACAGTAGCGGCTTCCTCGACGGGAAGGCGAAGCTCGAGGCAGGCGACATCAAGGATCTGACCGAGCGCTTTGCCAAGCGGTGGGATGCGGGCTTCAAGCCCAAGCTCGGCCAGACCACCCATATGCTCATGTCCTTCCCGGTCGGCACGCGCGGTGAGGATGTGCGCGACATCGCGACGGCAGTGGCCGACCGGTTCTTCCAGACCGACGCGGGGCACTTCGACTACATCATCGCGGTGCATGAGGACCGTGATCACCCGCATGCGCATCTGGTGCTGAACCGCCGCTCGCAGGAAGGCGAGTTCTTCTACCTGGGGCGCGATCATCGCTTCAACTACGACGATTTCCGCCTGGCCATGGTCGAGGAGGCGGAGACATACGGCGTGCGGCTGGAGGCCACGCGCCGGGTGGATCGCGGGGTCGTGCATTACCCGGCCCGCACAAGCGAGGTCTATGCCGCGAAGGACGAGGGCCGCGCGCCGCGCGAGCGTGAGCGCGTGGGGCAGGACCTGACCCGGACGCTGGCCGAGATCGCCAACACGAGGACCATCTACCATTCGCTGGCTGTCGAGGCTTCACGCGAGGCCCGCGAGGACATCGCCGCGGCGCTCTTCCGGGCGGGCGAGGTGCTGGCCCGTGGCGGGCAAGTGGAGCGAGCAGGAGACAACTACATGGCCGAAGACCAGTCATTCGAGGATCTGAGAAGCCTCTATGCCGAGAAGCTCGCTCGGGTGCAGGGCATGATCGCCGAGAAACCCGATGCCGAGCGGCCCGCCCTCGAGAAGAGCCTCAACGCGATCCAGAGGCAGGTCCAGCATATGCAGCCCTTGGGGCTGCGTTCGAATACGCTGATCGAGCCGCCCTCCGACGGCGGGGTCTAATCGGAGGCCAACATCCGGAAAAGCGAGCTCGAACGCCTCGCCGAGCCGCGCCTGCGTTCGCAGAGCGACACCGCCCTGCGCGGCACCGGGATCAGCACTTCCGAGGTCGTGGCCCGCATCCAGGCGGGCGCCCCGAACGCGGCGCTGGAGCATCAGTGGATCGCCAAGGACCTCTCGAAGGTGGCCGCAGCGCAGGACCTGAACCTCGAGCGCCGCGCCGATCTCGATACCGCACGGGACATCCTGAACGATGCGCATGTGAAGCTCGGGACCCTGCTCGAACGCGAAGGCGTGCTGGTGAAGGACGGTGTCATGGAAGACGAAACCCCGCTGGAGCGTTTCCACTATGATGCCGAGGCGGTCCGCAGGATGGAGGCGACGGTCCGAGCCGAGATGCGGTCCGAGGGTCTGAGCTACGATCAGGTCGAGGCGCGGGACTGGGAAGTCACCAACCGGGCGGAGCGTCGGATCGAGCGCGAGCAACAGGCGTATCTCGCGCAGCGTCCCGAACTGCTGGCACAACCCGGCGATGTGATCGACCGCACGCAGCCTTACCGCGAGGAGATCACCGATGACGCCCGGGCCGAGGCCATCACGAAGGACGTGGACGCGATCATGGCAACGCGCGGGGCGAGGGTGCAGATTGCGGACGCCGTCGCGGACGAATTCCTCAGCCGCTATCCCGATATGCCCGATCACCTCGCCCGGGGACTTGGCGCGACCTACGCCTCTGTCGTGGACACCTACAACACCCGTGCGATCAACGCCGTCCGATTGGCGAATGACACGCGCGAAAGCCTCGCCACCGCGCCGCCCTCGGTCCGTGATGTCGATCGCACGAGGGCCGAGGCGCAGACCGCCCCGAACGCCGGTCTCCCGCAAGCGCTTCGTAGCGTGCTCGTGCATGAGCGGGCCGGGGAATTGTCCAACCCCTTCGAGACCGATGCCGATCGGCAGGCTTTCCGCGCGGAGATCGCGCGGGTTCTGGATGACCGCCAACTTGACCGGCTCACATCCGGCGACGCGGATGTGCTCGACAAGGTTCTCGAGGACCGGCTCGACCGGCTCTATGTTGCCAAGGTGTATCTGCAGTCCGATGCTGCGACGGCCAATACCGATGCCCTGCGCCAGGTGGTCGATGATCTGGCCGACACCGAATACGAACGGCACCGCGCGACGGACGTAGACGGCGAGACCGAGCGGGGCCAGGTCCATTGAGCGCCGCGATGGGCAAGGCCCGGATCGCCACGGGGGCGTTTCTGGTGACGCTGGTGACAGCGGCCATGGGCTACACCATCGCCTCGGCCGTGCTGACCTATCAGGACCTGGGCTTCGGAGCCGAGATCGACTTTGCCTATATCGCGCTGAACTACGTCTCTATCCTGGATCAGCGCCCGCAGGATGCCCAACTCGTCCACCTCATCATCGGCGGCTTTGCGGCCGCGGGCCTAATGTTGAGCCTCGCTCTCTCGGGATCGGCCCTCACGCGCTTTGGCCAGACCCATTGGCAGTCTGCCCGCGAGATGAAGGCCAACGGGTTTTTCGGGGCGCCGGGCACCGGGTTCATCCTCGGCAAGCTTGGGCCGCCGGGCTCCCGCGCCAATTACATCTGCTCGAAGGTCTTCCCCCATGCGCTGATCGTGGCGCCGACGGGCCGCGGCAAGACCTCGGGCTTCGTCATTCCGAACCTGCTGACCTGGCAGGGGTCGGTCGTGACGCTCGATGTGAAGGGGGAGTGTTTCGAGGCCACGGCGCGGCACCGCGCTGCCCAGGGCGACAAGGTCTACCGCTTTGCCCCCACCGACTGGGAGGGCATGCGGACGCATCGCTACAACCCGCACCTGCGCATCTATCAACTGAAGGACCCCGCGCGCCAGCAGATGGAATTGCAGCTCCTCGCAACGCTCTTCCTGCAAAGCGACAATGATCGGGTCCGGGGCCTTCTCAAGGGCGGGATCGATCTCTTCGTGGCCGCAGGTCTTCTGGCCTTCCAGCGCACGCGCCCGACCCTCGGCGAGATCTACCGCATCGCCGCCTCGGGCGGGAACAAGCAGAAGGAGTATTTCGCGCGGGGTCATGAGGTCGACAACAGGGCCGCCAAGCTGATCTTCACGCGGCTTGCATCGACCAACAACGACACGCTGACCTCCTATGTCTCGCTCCTGATGACCTCGGGGCTCGACCAGTGGCAGAACCCGGCGATCGACGAGGCAACGGCTGTCTCGGATTTCGATTTCCGGACGATCCGCAAGAAGCCCTTCTCGGTCTACCTCGTCGTCCAACCGTTGATGGTGAAGCCCCTCGCGCCGCTGATCCGGCTCTTCTTCTCAGATCTCCTGTCCGCCATGCAGGAAAAGGACCCCGGGCCCGACGAGCCCTGGCCCGTGATGATCATGCTCGACGAGTTCAACCGGCTCGGCAAAATGCCCATCGTGGTCGAGAGCATCGAGACCCTGCGGACCTATCGCGGTCACCTGGCGATCGTCACCCAGACCATCCCCGCCCTTGATGAAATCTACGGCGAGAACACCCGCCGTGCCCTGCAGGGCAACGCGGGGGTGAAGCTCTATCTGACCCCCTCGGACGAGAAGACCGTCGAGGAGCTGAGCAAAGCGGTCGGAAAGACCACGAAGACCGTGGTCACGCGCTCACAGTCCCTCGGCAAAAACCCCTTCGAGGGCCGCAGCCAATCCACGCGGACCGAGGAAAGCTCTCTCCTGCCCGAAGATGAGGCGCGCCGCCTGCCGCTCGACGAGATCGTCATGGTGATTGATGCACAGATGCCGGTGCGGGCGAAGCGTATCCAGTATTTCGACGACCGGCTGTTCAAGGCGATCCACGCAGCGCAGACGGGCGAGCTGCCGTTTCCGAAGCCAGGCAGCGGCGGGCCGCAGGGGAACCTGCCGCTGAGCGTGCGGGCCATGCCGATGACACCGCCGCCGATCGGGTCCCGTGGGGCTGAAGCCGATGTGGAGAGGGCAGGCGTGACGGCGGGCGGGCGACCGTCAGGGCAAACCCACCTCGCCCCGAAGAAGACCGTGCCCGTCGTTCAAGCCGTCATAGCGGAGGAACGGCGTCAGATGGAGATGGATTTCGGAAGCCCGGTCGCGGACGCTGAAGCGCTAACCGCTGTTGATGAGGCGCAGATGCGCTCTGCTGTCGAAGGCTTGGACGAAATGGAAGGGATGTTGCGGGAGGGGGATGGCGAAAAGCTGGGGGCTCAATAGGGTGGCAGGCATGGCCAGAGCGTCGCGATGGGCGGAAAGCGGAAGTTGCCAAACGGCAGGACAATGTCACCTTCCGGTCCGATCCGCCCTGGTGAAATAGGAGTCCATAACTTTTCTACCAACGTTTGGCAGGTGTGGACATGGCGGATGGTAGGGGTGCAGGCGCGGGTGTGGGTCTCGGTGGCAGGCAGGTCGCCTACAACCGGGTGTCGACGGCCCGGCAAGGCCGGTCGGGGCTCGGGCTCGATGCGCAGCGCAAGGCCATCGAGGACTTCGCGGCGGCACGCGGCGCGCAGGTCCTCGCGCGGTTCACCGAGGTCGAGAGCGGGCGCAAGGCCGACCGGCCCGAACTGGCCAAGGCGCAGCATCTCGCCAGGGTCACCGGGGCGATGCTCGTCATCGCCAAACTGGATCGCCTGAGCCGCATCGCGGCGTTCCTCCTGACACTGCAGGGCACCGGTGTGCGCTTCCTCGCCGTCGACATGCCCGAAGCGAACGACCTGACCGTGGGCATCATGGCACTGGTGGCCCAGGCCGAGCGGGAGGCGTTCCGCCGGCGGACGAAGGAGGCACTGGCGGCGGCCAGGGCGCGCGGCGTGAAGCTCGACAACCCCAATGAGGCCGCGGCGCTGAGGCGCGCAGGGGATGGCGTGCAGGCGTACAGGGCGGCAGTCATGGCCAACGCGGAGCGATTTGCGCAGGACGTCGCGCCGGTGATTGCGGAAAAGGCGCGATTCTCGAGCATGAGATCACGGCCGAACTGCCCGCGACGCAATTCCTGTCGCCGCGCCCGTTCCTGAACACCGGCACGACCGCTGTGGCCGTCGCCCAGCACTACGCCGGGGTCTACCTCGAGACGGATTTCTGTTTTTCTATCCTGTCTAATGCCATCAATTTCAGCGTCAGCTCCGCCAGCTGCACGAGCGACTTTTGGTGTGGGACAGCCTCCTCCTTTCTCAAACCTAGCCTGAACGGCAGGTCCAGGATGCAACCATATGGTGCACCGCCAAGGTGAACTGGAAGTCTTGGGAAACGTTGCCGCAGGACTAACGTGAGATCGGCTGCGGCCTTCGAACCTCCTGCGTGTGCGACCCTTGGCCCTGCGACAACAAGGGCATCAAGGCTATCCGGGCAAGCGGACAACGCCTCTACAACGCTCTCCTCGCCAGCAAGAAGCCTCACCGAAAGGCCTGCTGCCCGCCGCACATCGGTCTTGATGATGGCTCCAAGGATTTCCGGCGCCCCGTCGGGGACAACTACGCCAACCGCGTGGCGTGCGAAATGCGGGTCAGGAACGCGGCCTTCGCGAAGCCACTGGCCCTGCAGCCTCGCGAGGGTCAGGAAGATCTCTGTGGAAGACCAGACATCCTGCTGCCAGCCTTTCGTAAGCACGGTCAGCAGTTCCTCCGCCTCGGTTACGCGAGCGGCCAGAGACCGGTGACCAGCACGCGCGGTCCGACCGGACTGTCCGGCTAAGAAGGCGAGCCTCTGCATTGCGTCCCGCCCTATCTCAGGATGCGTTTGGCCCATCCCATCCGACGTCGGCCTTGCAGGCAGGCTGCCGCCGACTGGACTGAGCAGCAGAAGCGGATGGCCCCCGAAGTGCCGTTGTGCCACGGGGCCTTCGCGCATGACTTCGAGCCCATTGTGACGTGGATCGGAGGCAATCCGGCGCAACAGCGCCATGACACCCGACTTCGGGCCCTCAAGCCACTGAAGAAACTCGCCCGGTTGGACGAGAAGGGCCGAAGTGATCCCAGCCTGCGCGTTGTGTCTCGCCGCTACATCTGCAAGATCGCCCAGATTGGGCGGCGCAAGTGGAACCTTCATGCGGCTGCGATAGAGCAACCCGTGGCACTGTTCGCCGGAACGATCGCCTGTCGCCAAGTCCATTCTCGCCTCCCGTAAGGGCGAGCGGACTGATCGGGAAGCACCAGCAAGACCCCGTCCCAGGAGTCGAACCCAGATGCATCCCCGGTGCACCCCGCCCGGACATCTTCTGCAATGGCAGGTCTCCTGGCTCGCGGGTCGGGGCTAGGCTGGCCTTCCCGGGCGGACCCAGTGGCGTTTCAGCTTCGCTCGCCGCTTACAGTTGCGGGGGCAGCCGCGGCATTGCCCTTGCAGGCGCACCGCATTCCCTTTTCAGGCCGAAGCCGGTTTCCCGACTCGTAAGCCTCTGGTGAGGGCC
>DBBA01000404.1 GCA_002291955.1 Rhodobacteraceae bacterium UBA996
GATCTCGCCGGTCGGCCCGAGGTTGCCGCGGGCGGAGCGCCCGAGCGCTGACCTGACGCGGTGGCGCCCGACGCGGGGGGACCGCCGGGCGCCGCCCCTGCGGCCGCACCGTCGTCAGGGGCCGGCTCGATCCCGAGGCGGTCAAGGATCCCGGCGCGTTCGAGCCAGGGCATGGCCGAGGGAACCTGCGTGATCCAGAGCGCCACGGCCGCAGCCACCAGAGCCAGCGAAAGCCCGATCTGCACCAGCCCGGACAGGAGTGCCCGCATCCACCGTCCCCTTCTGTCGCCCACGCGCGCCAAACCGTCCCGCCAGTCCGTCCCAACCGTCCGCATGCCGCGGGTCAGGGCCGGGCGGACAGTGCTCCGCCGCATCCGGAACATAGACCGTTCACGCGCAAGGGGAACCTTTCCGGCGCTGGACCGGATGCCGGGCGTTCACAGATGCGTCACTGCCTGTGGCGCACGGGGTGCGGGGCCGCCGCCACTGGCCTGCCCGAGCATCCAGACCACGCGCAGGGCACGGATCCGCAGGACCACGCCCAGCGCCGCTGCCCGATCCGGCCCGGTCAGCGCCGGGCAGCGCAGCACGCGCCATGCATCGGGCACGGCGCCCACTGCCACCAGCGGCACGCGCAGGGCCCAGCGCAGGCGCCCGGCCCGGCGCTCGCGGAACAGCGCAAAGCCCTGGTCCGTCACGCGGCGCCACTTCGCGACCAGCGCGGCGTGACTGGCCCGGGTCGGATGCGCGACAACCAGCGCCGGGTCGTGGACGACCGGGAAACCCTTCGCGCGGGCGCGGCGGCACCAGTCCACGTCCTCGGCCACGTCGGGGCGGAACGGGCCGACCGCGTCGAACACGGCCCGCGGCACGACAAGGTTGGCCGTCGCTCCCCAGCCCTTGCGGACCGACCGCGCCTGGTCGAAGGCCAGCGCCGTCTCGAACGCCTGCGCGGCCGAACGCCGGCCGGGCGACCCGTCCGCGGCTTCGTCGAACAGGGTCACGCACCCGGCCGTGACTCGCGGCACCGCGCCGACGCGTTGCACGAACCCGGGGGCCGGGATGCAGTCGGCATCGACAAAGGCAAGGATCCGGCCGCGCGCCAGCGAAACACCGCGATTGCGCGCAAGCGCGGCCCCGGCCGGTGCCTGTCGGACCAGCCTCACCCAGCCGGGAATCCGGGGCGCCGGATCGGATCCGTCATCGATCACGATCACCTCGGCCTCCGGTCCGCACTGGGGCGCAAGGGCCGCCAGGCACAGGGCCAGCCGGCCGGGATCGTTGCGGTGCGGGATCACGACCGACAGCAAGATATCGGGACCGGGATCGGGACCCGTTCCGTGGGCGGACCGGCCCCCGGGGTGGCTGCGGGACAGGGCAAGGCTCGCGGACATGCCGCGACCAATGCGCTCCTCCGGTTGCGACCGGGTTAACCGCCGCGGATCAGGCGTTGATCCACTGGTTCGCCCAGACCTCGGTCAGGCGACGACCGTATCCCGCCACATGCGCCAGCATCTCGACCACCGCGCCGGGTTCCGTCCGCACGTCCAGAATCATCCGCCAGACCCCGGCCTCGGGCACCGCATCGAGCGTCGCGAACACCAGTTCGCCGCCGGTCACGGTCACCACCGGCACCACCTCGGCCACACCGCCCTCGGGCGCGACGGCCGCCTGCGCGGGCAGCGCCGCCAGCGGCCCGCCGGCAAAGTCGATCACGAACTTGCGCTTGTTCTCGGGCGCATCCACGCCCGACACGCCGCCCGCCCCGGCCCGGCTGGTCACCACATGGGCATAGCGCCCGTCCGCACCCGGCGGCAGCATCCCCCAGACCAGCCGCCAGGACGCCTCGACCATCTCGCCCGGCACGGGCGGCGTCGCGGGCACCCAGGCCACCACGATGTTGTCATAGGCCTCCAGATCCGCCGGGATCTCGGTCAGCTTGACCGCCCCCGCGCCCCAGTCGCCGATGGGTTCCACCCGCAAGGACGGGCGCAGGTCGTACCGCGCCTCAATGTCCTGATACTCGTCGAAGCCGCGGGTCCGCTGCTCCAGCGCGAAGGACCGGATCGAGGGTTCGGTGAAGTAGCTCGTCGCCAGGCGCACCGGGTTGTTCAGGGGCCGCCAGATGCGCGTGCCGTCCGCCGTCTCGATCGACAGCCCTTCGCTGTCGTGGACCGCCGGGCGGTGATCGTCGAAGGCCGAGCGGTTCAGCCCGGCGAACAGGAACATGGACGTCAGCGGCGCAAGCCCCACCTCCTTCGATCCATCGCGGAAGAACAGCCGCGCGGTGATGTCCATCACCGTGTCGCGCCCCGGGATCACGACCATCCGGTAGGCGCCCGCCACAGACGGACTGTCGAGCATCGCATGCACCACCACGCGGTCGGCCCCGGGCGCGGGGCGTTCCAGCCAGAACTCGGTGAAGCGCGGGAACTCCTCGGGCTGCGCGGCTGCGGTATCGAGCGCGAGACCCCGCGCCGACAGACCGTAGCGGGTGCCCTGCCCCAGTGCGCGGAAGTAGCTCGCCCCCAGGAACGACACCACCTCGTCCATGATGTCGGGGCGGTTCAGGGCAAAATGCAGGCGGAACCCGGCCTCGCCCGGCAGCATCGCATCGGCGGGCACGCGGGTGGCCAGATCGCCCGAATAGATGAAGTCCGCGGTCGAGAACGCCATCGGCACCGCCACGCCGTCGGCGACCTCGTGCAGCACGACCGGCGCGCCGAACAGCCAGCCGGTGTGGAAGGCATGCAGGTGGAACCGGGCATCCTCGCCCTGCCAGCGGGCACGCTCGGGGTCGAAGCGGATCAGGCGGTAGTCGTCATAGTCCAGATCGCCCAGGAACCCCTCGGGCTTCGTCCCCTCGACAAAGGGCGCAGCGGCGCGGGCGCGGGCCATCTCGGTCAGGATGTCGAACGAGAACGGCTGCGGGACAGCAGGCGGTGCCGCGGGCGCCTCGGCGGTCTGCGCCAGCGCCTGCGGCGCGGCGACGGCCAGCGCGACCCCCGCCGCCCCGGCCCGCAGCAGGGCCCGGCGCGACAGGAACGGAACGGCGGAAACGGACGAGGCGGTGTGCATGGCAAAATCCTGACAGGGCGGCGAGGTCCCGCACGGCGCGTCAGGTGGCGCGGAAGCCTGCCGTCCGCAAGGGGGGCGGCACCCGGGGCCCGCGTTTTCCGGCAAAGGCCCGCCGGTCCTCTGGCCGGAGGGGGGCGGGCGCCTAGGCTTCGGGCGCTCCCGCCAAAGGACCTGCCGATGCCCCCACGCGCCCCGGATGCCGACACCGCCCCCGACACCGCACTGATATGCGCCACGTGGAACATTCACCGCGGCCGTGGGGCCGACGGCCGGATCGACCCCGACCGGATCGCCCGGGCGATCATGTCCGAGGTCTGCGCTCCCGGCCCGGACGGCCGCCGCCCCGACATCCTCGCGTTGCAGGAGGCTGACGGCGAACAGCCCCCCTTCGCGGGCTTCCTGCCCATGGACCGGATCGAGGCCGGGACCGGGCTGGTCCATGCCCAGCCACCCCCCCTGCGCTGGGGTGCGGCCAGCCACGGGTTCCACGGCAACATCCTGATGCTCGCCCCGCATCTGCGGGTCACCGACGGCGCGGTGGTGGACCTGCCCGGCCACTACCCGCGCGGCGCCGTGGTGCTGGACCTGTCCACCCCCGCGGGACCGCTCCGCGCGATCACCCTGCACCTGTCGCTGTCCCAACCCCTGCGCATCGTCCAGATGCGCACGCTCGCCCAGCACCTCGACCGGCGGCGCCCGCTGCCGCTCCTGATCCTGGGTGACCTGAACGAATGGCGCCCCTGGGGCGGCCTCGCCCGGGCCACCTTCCCGGCCCGCGCACCGCTCCTGCCGCTCGACCGCATCCTGGCCGACCGCAGCGGCAGCCTGACCGACGTCCGCACCCTGAACGGCCCGCTTGCCCGCAGCGCCTCGGACCACCGCCCGCTCCGCGCCACGCTCACGCGGCCCGCCTGACCCTTCATCCTGTCCCAAATATCCCCGCCGGAGGCAAAGCCGAGCCGACCGGCCCCCGGCCGGCGGCGAGACGAAAGGCGTCGCGGGCGGGCACCGCCCGCGTCCGCTGGACCCCAGGCTCACGCGCGACCGGGCCACATCCGGCTGAACACCCCGTCCCGCTTCACGATCCCGTGGAACGCGGCCGCGCCCACATGCATCAGGATCAGAAGGACCAGCGGGAACCGCGCCCAGAAGTGGATCGCCTTGGCGGTATTCGCCAGGGCATCCGACCGTGGCACCAGCGGCGGCACCCCCATCGCGTCCAGCGCCTCGATCGGGAACCCGCCCGCGCGCACGCGGACATAGCCCGACACCGCCATCACCAGGAGAAGCCCGTACATCCCCCAGTGCGTCAGCCCGGCGATCCGCACCTGTCCCGGCGACAGGCTGGCGGGCAGGGGCGGCGGCGGATGCGCCGCGCGGTACAGAAGCCGCGCCACCACCAGCACGAGGATCACCACGCCGATGTTCTTGTGCCAGATGAACAGGCTGTTCTGCAGCGGGCGCGACAGCCCTTCCTGCACCATGATGACCCCGGCGGGAATCGTCGAGACCACGAACAGCACCGTCAGCCAGTGCATCAGCCGCGCCGGCGCGCGATAGGCTTCGACCCGTGGCGCCATGGCGCATCTCCCCTGCGAACCCGTGCGCTCAGCTTGCCGCCCCGCCGCCCGCCGCACAAGCACGGTGTTCCCACGCAGGCGTGTGCCTATACGGGCGGCCGCGATCTTGACTGTTTCGTGACAGTCATACGTCATGGCGCATGGTCCACGCGCCGTTCACCGCATCAGACACCCCCCGCACCGCGCCGCATCGCGCGACTGCGGCGCGTTCCCTTGCGCTGGCGGCGCTGCCGCTGGTCGGGCTGACGGTGGCGCTCGCCCTCGCCCTTGCCGAGCGGACCGGCGCAGGAGCCCTGCCCGTCGTCGCCGCCGCGAC
Organism: Rhodobacteraceae bacterium UBA996; assembly: GCA_002291955.1. Lineage (GTDB taxonomy): Bacteria > Pseudomonadota > Alphaproteobacteria > Rhodobacterales > Rhodobacteraceae > UBA996. The sequence continues at coordinate 4,975 of DBBA01000404.1, forward strand.
CCTGTTCGCGCTCGGCACGGTCGTCGCGCTCGCAAGCATCGCGCGCCATCATCCGCACGCGCGGCTTGGCCCGGCGAACGTGGTCACGCTCGCCCGCCTCGGCATGGCCGCGGCCCTGACCGTGCCGCTGGCGCAGGCCGCCGCCCTGCCCGGCGACCCCGCCACCGCCTGGGTGGTCCTTGCCCTTGCCGTCCTCGCCCTGTCGCTTGACGGCGTGGACGGCTGGCTTGCCCGCCGTACCGGCCTCGCCTCGGCGTTCGGCGCCCGCTTCGACATGGAGGTGGACGCGGTCCTGTCCGCGCTCCTTGCCCTGATCGTCTGGCAATCCGGCGCCGCAGGCCCCTGGGTGCTGGCCCTCGGCTTCACCCGCTATGCCTTCGTCGCGGCCTGCGCCGTCCGGCCCTGGCTCGACGCCCCCTTGCCACCAAGCCGCGCGCGCAAGGCCGTCTGCGTGTTGCAGATCGCGGCGCTCATCGCCTGCCTTGCCCCCGCGCTGCCGGTCAGCGTGACGACCCCCCTTGCCGCCGTGGCGACGGCGGCGCTGGCGTGGTCCTTCGGGCGGGATATCCTGTGGCTCTGGCACCACCGCGCCAGCCGGACCGCCTGACCCCATGCGCACCCTGCCCACGCCCCTCCGCCTGACCCTGGCGGCCCTGCCGATCTGGCTCGCGCTGATCGTGCCGAACCACCCGGGCGCGATGACCTGGGGCGCGTTCCGGATGTTCCCGCTGGAGCTGCCCGCGATCCTGCTGGCGCTTTCCGCCCTGCCCCGGGGGGCCGCGATCACGACGGCAATCCGCGCGACGCTGACGGCGCTTCTTGTCACGTCGGTCCTGTGGCGCGCGGCCGACGCCGCCACCCACACGGCCTTTGCCCGCGGCTTCAACCCGCTCATCGACCTGCACCTGATCGACGCAGGCCTCCGCCTTGCCACCGGGTCCATCGGCGCGCTCGCCACCGCTGCCGCCGCGCTGGCCGCCGTCGCGGCCCTCGCCCTGACCGCCGCCCTCCTCTGGTGGGCGACCGGCCAATGGACCGGCGCCGCCCCCCCGGGCCTCTGGCGCCGCACGACCGCCACCGCCGCCGCCCTGTCGGCCATGATCGCCGGGGCCGAGATCGGGCAGGCCATGCGCTTGTACACCCTGCCCGCCTCGCCCCCCGGCGCCGCCTTCGCCACTCGCCACGGGATCGAGCGGGTGGACCTGATCCGCACGACCCGCGCCTCGCTGGCCGAGTTCCACGCCGCCGCCGCGAACGACCCGCTTGCGGGGATGCCCGGTCTGTTCGCCCGCGCGCACGGCGCCGACATCGTCATCGTCTTCGTCGAAAGCTACGCACGGCCGAGCATCGACCTGCCGCTCTATGCCGATACCCACATCCCCACGCTGCGCGCCGCCGAACCGGCGCTCACCGCTGCGGGCCTTGCCGCCACCTCCGGCTGGCTCACCTCGCCCATCTCGGGCGGGCAAAGCTGGCTTGCCCACGGCACGCTGGCCACCGGGCTGACCATCGACGGACAGGGCCGCTATGGCGCCGCCCTTACCGCCCCCCGCGACACGATCTATGAACTCGGCCGCACCGCGGGCTACCACACGCTCGCCGTGGCCCCCGCCATCGTGCAGGGCTGGGCCGAGGCCGGGCAGATCGGCTTCGACACCCTCTGGGACGCGGCCGCGCTGGACTACCGCGGGCAGCGCTTCAACTGGGTGACGATGCCCGACCAGTTCACCCTGGCGCAGATCGACCGGATGCGCCCAGCCCTGACCGACGCGCCGGTGCTGGCACAGGTGGCGCTGATCTCCAGCCACGCGCCCTGGACGCCCGTGGCGCGGATGATCCCCTGGGACCAGGTCGGCGACGGCACCGCCTTCGACGCCATGGCGGCCGAGGGGCCGACCCCGGCAGAAGCCTGGTCCACCCCCGACCGGGTGCGCGACCACTACCGCCGCGCGCTCGACTATTCCCTGCAGGCGGTGATGGACTGGGCCGCCCGGCCCCGCGCCCGCCCGACCCTTCTGGTGGTGCTCGGCGACCATGCCCCCGCGCCTTTTGTCGCCATGACCGACAGCCGCGACGTGCCGGTGCACCTGATCGGCCCGCCCGACCTGATCGCGGCCTTCGCCGACTGGGGCTGGACGCTCGGTCTTGTCCCCGCGACCGATGCCCCCGTCTGGCCCATGGCCGCCTTCCGCGACCGCTTCCTGACGGCGCTCGCCGCGGATGATCGGGCCGAGGTCGCGCCATGACCCGCCTCGCCCGCAAGGGAGGGGTGGCGATCCTGCGGCTGGCCGTGCCCGCGGCAATCCTTGTCGCGCTGTGGCACATCGTGGACGGGCCCGCAGCCCTTGCCCGGCTGGCGCAGGCGCACCCGGGCTGGCTTGCGGCCTCCGCGGCGCTGGTGGCGCTCCAGACCCTCCTGTGCACCGCGCGCTGGCGGCTGACGGCCAAGCGGCTCGGCCAGCGGCTAGGCGTCGGGCAGGCAGTCGGCGAATACTTCCTGGCGCAACTTCTGAACGCGGTCCTGCCGGGCGGCATGGCGGGCGACGCCGCCCGCGCCGTCAGGGTGCGCCATTCGGCCGACCTTGCCACCTCGGGTCAGGCGGTCATGCTCGAACGCTTCGCCGGGCAGATCTCGCTGCAGGCGGTCCTCCTGCCCTCGCTGGCGCTGGCGCTTCTGCTGCCCGGCGGCATCCGCTGGCCCGACCAGATCCTGACCGCGGCGCTTGCAGCCGCGGCCGTGGTGCTGGGCGTGATCGGCGTGGCGCTGGTCGCGGGCCGCCTCACCGCGCGCCTGCCGGTCATCTCGGGCCTCGACACCGCCGCCCGGCAGGCGCTGCTGGCCCCGGGCGTCTGGCCCCGGCAGGCGGTGCTGGGCGTCGCCATCGTCGCCTGCAACCTCGCCGCCTTCTGGTGCGCGGCCGAGGCGACGGGCACCCGCCTGACGCTGGAAGCCACGCTGACCGTGGTGCCGCTGATCCTGACGGCGATGCTGCTGCCCGTGTCGGTCGGCGGCTGGGGCTGGCGCGAGGGCGCGGCGGCCGTGCTGTTCCCCCTTGCAAGCGCGACGGGCGAGGCGGGGCTTGCCGCCTCCATCGCCTTCGGGCTGATGGTGCTGGCGGGCGCGCTGCCCGGCCTCGTGCCGCTGGTCCTGCGCCCGCGGGGGGGCCCGGCACCGCTCACGCCGCCCGACCGCCCGACGCGGGCCTGACCCTGCCATGCCCCGCCCCCTTGCCTTCGCCCTGCCCGGATCGCTCGACGCCGTCACCGGCGGCACGATCTATGACCGGCACCTCGTCGATGCGCTGCGCGGCCTCGGCCACCCCGTCACCGTGATCGAACTGCCGACCGGCTACCCGTTCCCGACGGGCACCGACCGCGCCGCCACCCGCGCCGCGCTGGCAACCGTCCCGCCGGACACGCCGCTGATCGTGGACGGGCTCGCCCTCGGCTCCTTCGATGCGGCAACGCTCGACGCGATCCGCGCCCCGCTGGTCGGCATGGTCCACCACCCGCTGGCCGATGAAACCGGCCTCGACCCCACGACGGCGGCGCGCCTCGCCACCTCGGAAACCGCGGCGCTTGCCCGCGCGGCCCATGTGCTGGTCCCGAGCCCCTTCACCGCGCGCACCCTGACCACGCGCTTCGCCGTCTCGCCCGAACGGATCACCGTCGCCCTTCCGGGCTTCCCGCCCCCCGACCCGGTGCACGTGCCTACCGACCCGCCGCTGATCCTGTCCGTCGGCCTCCTCGCCCCGCGCAAGGGCCACAACATGCTGATCGATGCCCTAGCACTCATCGCCGACCTGCCCTGGCAGGCGGTCATCGCGGGCGCCGATCACGACGCCGACCACGCCCGCAAGCTCCGCACCCACGCCGCCCCCCTCGGTCCCCGCCTGTCGCTCCCGGGCCTCGTCCCCCCCGACGCCCTGCGCGACCTCTGGCGCCGCGCCCATGTCTTCGCACTGGCGAGCCGGTACGAAGGCTACGGCCTCGTCCTGTCCGAGGCGACGCTGCACGGCCTGCCCACGGTCGCCTGCGCCACCGGGGCAATCCCCGACACGCTGCCGCCCGGCGCAGGCACCCTCGTCCCGCCCGACGACGCCCCCGCCTTCGCCGCGGCGCTCCGCCGCCTCCTCACCGACCCCGCCCACCACGCGGCCTGCGCCGCCGCGGCCCGCGCCGCCGCCCGGACCCTGCCCCGCTGGTCCGACACCGCCGCCCGCGTCGCCACAACCCTCGCCGCGCTCTGACCTCTCACCTTGTTCCAAGTATCCCCGCCGGCGGCACACCCGAGGCGACCGGCCGCAGGGCGGCGCCGAGAGGAAAGGCGTCGCGGGCCCCACGGCCCGCGTCCGCATGGCTTGCGGGGCCGCACACCAGCCGCTAGCCCCTCCCCATGACCGCCACAGCCCCACTCCGCGCGCCCGACCGCATCCTGCCCGGCGTGGCGCTCATGCTCGCCTTCTGCGTCATTGCGCCGCTGATCGACGCCTGCGCAAAACTCGCCGCCGGCACCGGCCTGCCGACCGCCCAGATCACCGCCGCCCGCTTTGCGGTGCAGGCCGTGCTGATGGTGCCGATCGCGCACGCCATGGGCCTGTCCCTTGCGCTGCCGCCCGGAACGCTGCGGCTGACGCTCCTGCGCGCGGTCCTGCTGATCGGGTCCACCTACAGCTTCGTCGCCGCCGTCGCGGCCATGCCCATCGCCGATGCGCTCGCCATCGCCTTCGTCGAGCCCTTCCTCCTCCTCCTCGCCGGCTGGGCGCTCTTCGGCGAGCGGGTGGGCCCCCGCCGGATCATCGCCTGTACGGTCGGCTTCGCGGGCGCGCTTCTGGTCATCCGGCCGTCGTTTGCCGCCTTCGGCCCCGTGGCGCTCTGGCCGCTCGCCACCGCGGCCTTCTTCGCCGCCTACATGCTGGTCACCCGGGCGCTTGCGGCACGCGTCCATCCGGTGGCGATGCAGGCGCACACGGCCATCGCCGGCAGCCTGATCTGCCTGCCCGCGCTCGCCCTGGGCGCCGCCGCCGGACTCGACACGCTCGCCCCCGAGGTGCCGACCCTTCCGGGCTGGATCTGGCTCGCGGGCGTCGGCCTTGCCGCCACGGTCAGCCACATGGCGATCACGCTCGCCCTGCGCTTCGCGCCCTCGGCAACACTTGCGCCGCTCCACTACCTCGAGATCCTCGGCGCGGTCGCGCTTGGCTGGGCGGTCTTCGGCGACTTTCCCGCGCCGCTCACCTGGGCGGGGATCGCGGTGATCTCGGCCTCGGGGCTCTACATCATCCACCGCGAGCGGATCGCGGCCCGCGCCCCGGTCTCGCGGGCCGTCAGTCCCAGCGAGGCGACGCGATAAGCGCATCCAGCGCCGGGCGCAGCAGGGGACGCGGCAGCAGCACCAGCATCCCCGGCCGCGCCATCGCCAGCCGGACCGGACCACCGGTGGCCTCGTTGGACGTGCCGACCCGCCCGTCGGGGGCAAAGGCGATCCCGTCGATCGGCCAGCGCAGCCCGGACGACGTGCCGGTAACCGGTGCCAGCGGGAACAGCGACACCCGTGTGCCCGCGACCAGGTCCATCTCCAGCCGGCGCGGCGCGACGAAACACACGTCATGTTCGCCGACCATCACCACCCGCATGTCCGCCCGCCGCACCAGCGCGTTGTAGGCCGACAGCTCGTGGTCACGCCGCGCGCCCATGAACCCCGCCGCCAGCACGAAGGGCGCCCGGACATTGCGCAGGCACTTGTCGAAATCGGTGCTGTCCTGTTCGGCGATGCGGTGCAGGCGTCCGGGCGCAATCCGGGCGGCATCCTCGGGGCGCAGGGAATCGAGATCGCCGATGACCGCGTCGGGCATCCGGCCGAGCGCAAGGGCCTGTCCGGCCGCCCCATCGGCCGCCACGAGAATCGGTGCGAGCTGCAAGACTTCGTCAACCGTTTCCCGGCTACACTCCCCTCCACCAAGCAGGGTAACCCCGTCGTCGGAGTTTACAATATGCGTCAAATCGGCCTCGTTTCGGGACTTCGGGGATGTTCGCCACATTTTCGCCCGCAAATCATCCCCGTTTGATCCCACGCTCGCGCCAGTTTGCGAGACAGTTCAAGGTAAACGTGTCGCAATTGCCGCAAGGCTGAACAAGCGAGCTGGTCGATGTCCGCTGCGAACAAGATCCTGACGGTTTCCTACGGCACCTTCTCGTGCACCATCGAGGGGTTCGAGGATCCGTTCGGCACGATGAAGCAGATCGCGGAGTATTTCCGCGACCTTGCGGCCGAGGATCGCTACTTCGGGGCCGAACCCCCCGTTCCCGACGCCGAGGCGCTGCGCCACATCGCCGAGCGCGAGACCGCGCGGCGGGTCGAGGCGCGGATGGCAAGCGGGGCGGTGCACCTGCGCAGGCTGGACGATGCGGCAGCCGCCGACGCGGCGACCCCGGTGGTGCCGGTCGCGCAACCTGCGCCGATGCCCGCGCCCGCCGCTGTCCTGACGCCGTCCGAGGTGATCGATCCGGCACCGGCCAGCGTGGCCGAACGCCTGTCGCGCATCCGCGCTGTGGTCGCCCGGGCCCGGACGCAGCCGCTCTGGCCCGAAGACGATGCCGCCGTTGCCCCGGTTGCCGCCGAAGCCGCGCCCGAGGACGCACCCGCTTCGGACATCCGTCCGCCGGCAATGCCGGTGCAATCCGCCACGGCCCCGATCCATGCCGCACAGGACGACATCGCGCCGGCGCAGACCGCGCCCGGCGACGAGGTGCAGGCGGACGAGCCTGTGGAGCCAGTGGATTACCTGAATGCGGCCTGGGCCGAGGCCGATCTGGCCGCGGCAGCCCTGCAGGACGACCGCGCGGCTGACGGCATGGCGCCCGCCGAGGCGACGACCAACGCCCGCGGATCGCAGGACGAAGCCGCCGCGGACGATGCCGAAGGGTTGGACGACTGGCCCGCGACCGCGAGGGTTGCCGACGCGCCGACCGCGGTGTCCTTCGAGACGGTTGCAGACGTCGAGCTCGCCGCTTCGTCGGCGGATGACCTTGACCCCGTCCAGGTGCAGCCCGCCAGCGGGGAGGAGCACTGCGCCGAGGAAGCCGAAGCCGAAGTTCCGGTCGAGGCAGAGGTCGAGGCTGACGTGGCCACCGCGCCGGTCGCCGGGAACCGCGTCTCGGGCGACACGCTCGAGACCTGGCAGGCCGCGACGGTGCCGGGGCAGGACTATGTGCGCCCCGACCTGCCGGTCGCGCGGGTTGCGGTCCTGCGCAAGGAGGAACATGCCGCGGCCACCGCGACGGGCCAGCTCGAGGACCTGCTGGCTGGCCGGATCGCGGTCACCGACCTGTACGACGACGACGACACTGCCGCGACCAGGACCGCGGACCAGGCCGACGACCACCTGCTCGCCGCGATCCGCGCCGTGGGCGTGGCCGCGCAGGACAGCGGCCCCGGGAGCGCCGATGCGGGAACGGACGTGTCGCAGCCTGCCATGCTCGACGCAGACGACACGGACGCACTCGACGACGACGGACTGCATGACGACGTCGCCTATGCGCGCGATGATCGGGGCGCGTCGGACCATGCCGCGCACGCCTCCGACGGTTGGGACGCGGACGAGACCGCAGGGAACCAGCCCGACGGCATGACCTGGGCAGCTTTTGAGGCGGACCAGCCGATTGACCGCCCGCAGGGTGACCTCGACACCGCGTCGGACCTGCCCGAAGCCGCGTCGGACGACGCTGCGGACGACTTCGACCTCGCGCTGGACCGTGACGACGGCGCCCCGCTTCTGCTGCGGGCCGCGGACGACGTCGAGGCGGAAGACCGGTCGGACCTCGGCCCCGAGGACGTGAGCGGTGCCCGCACGGGCCACGAGCAGGCGGTCGAGGACCTGGAGCGGCAGCCCGAGGATGCCTCGGTCGACCGGCTGCTGGCCGCGACCAACAGCCAGCTGGAAAGCACCGAGGTCAACCGGCGCCGGTCCGCAATCGCGCACCTGAAGGCCGCCGTGGCCGCCGCGCGTGCCGATCGCCGGACCGAGGAACCTGCCGAACCCGAGGAGGACACCGGCGGATCGGCCATCGACAAGTTCCGCGAGGACCTCGCCCGCGTGGTGCGCCCGCGCCGCCCGGTCGACCAGGACCAGCCGCGCCCGACGCGCCGGCTGCCGCCCCTGATGCTGGTAAGCGAGCAGCGGATCGACGTCGGGCTGCCCCCGGCCCGCAACGAGGATGCCGTGTCCGGCCCGGTGCGCCCGCGGCGCGTGATGACGCGGGACGTGGGCGACGACGGGATGGAGGGTGCCGCCGACGTGGCGCCGGGTGGCTTTGCGGACTTCGCCGAATCGATGGGCGCGCGCGACCTGCCCGACATGATCGAGGCCGCCGCTGCCTATACCGCCTTCGTCGAAGGGAGGCCGAGCTTCTCGCGGCCGCAGCTGATGCAGATGATGCGCGCAGGCGACAGCGACGACGCCGGCTTCAGCCGCGAGGAGCAGTTGCGGTCCTTCGGACTTCTGCTGCGGCAGGGACGCATCCAGAAGCTGAAGCGCGGCCAGTTCACCGTGGCCGACGACACACGCTTCCGCCCGCCGCACCGGCACGCGGGCGAATAGGCCGGGAGGGCTTGTCCGACCGGGCGGGCCCATCCCGCCAGCGTTGTCCCGCCAGGCCCCCCCTTCGGCGCGGCCCCGCTGCTGAGGCCCGTCTGGCCTGTCCCGTCTGGCTTATCCGGTCGGGTCCATCCCGCTGCGCCCATCCCGCCAGCCTTATCCCGCCAAGCCCACCCACTTGGGCGCGTCCCAGCTGCCAAGTCCCGCCAGGGCAATCCCGTCGCGCCCATCCCATCGGGTCTATCGAGTGAGGTCTATCCAGTCGGGCACCTCTCTCCCGGCACTTCTTGCCGGGCGCTTCTCATCGGGCATGCCGCGCAGGGCCGAGGTGCCCCTGCCCTTGAACGACATGACCACGGCGCGGGATAGCTCTGCCGGGCGGACCTGCGTGCAGGAAGCGCGGGGGCGCGGGCGGGACCTGTGCGATGGGATGGCCCAAGCGTCGGGGAGGGCCTTGCGCTGGCAGGGCCCGTGCGCTGGCGCGGATCGTGCGCTGGCAGGGACTATGCGCTGGCAGAGACCGGGCGTCTCGCCCGCCTGGCGGCTGGCGCCGACCGCGACCGGCCGGGCGCTGACCCTGCGAGGCCATGTCGGGGCACCGCGCCCCAATCCGCGCCCCCAATCCCTGCCTCCCCGACCGCCGCCGCCGATGACCGGCTTGATTGCGGGCGCACACGCCTGGTCCCTTCCCTCCGGTCGCACTTGGCAACGACCGCTTCCGCCAGTGCTCCGGTCATGCCGTCAGAACAAGGACCCTTGCGGATCGTCGCGCGGACCCCGCGGGCGCCGTGGCGCAAGGGTCGTGACGGGAAGGCGGCCGTCCCGGAACTCGATCTCCAGCGCCGCTGCTCCTGCCGCCGCATCGCGCGAGGTCACCACCAGCCCGGCGCCCCGGACCACCGCATAGCCGCGGCCGAGGGTCTGCACGTAGCCAAGCGACAGGCGCAGGCGGTCAAGCGCCGCCAGACGGTCGCGCAGGACGGCGGTCCTTGTCGCGGGGGCGGTCCGCAGCCGCTGCGCGACCGCGGCAAGGTCGGCCCGAGCGCGGACGAGTGCCGCAGCTTCGGCCCGCAGCCGCGCACCCCGGGCCGCGGCAAGCCGTGCCGACAGGTCTGCCAGCCGCTGCGCCCGCCGTGTGGCCGCATCGCGCAGAAGCGCGGGCCGCAGGGCCGCACCGGCGCGCGCCAGCACCACATGCAGCCGCTGCACGCCCGCCACCAGCGCCGCGGGCAGGCGCCCGGCCAACGCATCCAGCCGCTGCGCGGGACCTTCGGTCAGCCGGTCTGGCCGGGGCAGCGCGCGGGACAGGTCCGCCAGCCGCTGCCGCCTGAGCATCAGCGCCCGCGCGGCGGCCCGGGTCATCCGCTGGCCGAGGTCGCCGGTCGCCGCCAGCAGGTCCGGCCGCACCGGCACGGCCATTTCGGCGGCCGCGGTGGGGGTCGGCGCGCGCCGGTCGGCGGCAAAGTCGATCA
>DBBA01000328.1:0-222 GCA_002291955.1 Rhodobacteraceae bacterium UBA996
GCTCTTCTCGCCCGCCTGGCACAGGCCGCGGATCCGGCCCAGCACTTCGTCGGCCTCGTCGGGGGTCAGCACGGAGGTCGGCTCATCCAGGATCAGGAACCGGCGACCAAGGTAGAGCTGTTTCAGGATTTCGAGCTTCTGCCGCTCGCCCGCGGACAGCTGCTGCACGGGGATGTCGAGGGCCACCTTGAACGGCATCCGGTCCATGAACCCGGCCAGGGC
>DBBA01000328.1:553-784 GCA_002291955.1 Rhodobacteraceae bacterium UBA996
GCCCGTTCGCGGCGCCAGTCGATGACCGCAGGCGTGTCGCGGCGGCTGATGACAAGGTTCTCGGCCGCTGTCAGCGAGGGCACCAGCGTGAAGTGCTGGTACACCATGCCAAGGCCGAGGGCATGGGCATCGCGGGGGTCCGCGACCCGCGCCTCGCGCCCCGCCACCAGCATCTGGCCGGACGTCGCGTGGTAGAAGCCCATCATGCACTTCACGAGCGTGGACTTGCCC
>DBBA01000328.1:1115-16187 GCA_002291955.1 Rhodobacteraceae bacterium UBA996
GTGGACTTGCCCGCGCCGTTCTCGCCCAGTAGCGCGTGAAACGACCCGGCCTCGACCCGGATCGACACGTCATCGAGCGCGGTGAAGGCGCCAAAGCGCATGGTCATGCCGAAGGTTTCGACCGACAGGGCGCCGTCGGGCGGGGGATCGGCGCCGATCACCGTCATGGCAGCGCGCCGATCAGGGTGGCGCTGTCGGACACCGCGCCGAACACGCCGCCCTGCATCGTCACCATCTTCAGCGCGGCGACATGGTTGCCTGCATCCGTCGCGCCGCAGCAGTCCGACAGGACAAGGCATTCGAACCCGCGGTCGTTGGCTTCGCGCATCGTCGTGGACACGCAGACATCGGTGGTGATCCCGGTCAGGATCAGGTTCGCGATGCCGCGCGTGCGCAGGATCAGTTCAAGGTCGGTGGCGCAGAACGACCCCTTGCCGGGCTTGTCGATGATGACCTCGCCCGGTTCGGGGTAGAGTTCCGGGATGATGTCCCAGCCGGGTTCGCCGCGCACAAGGATCTTGCCGCAAGGGCCCGGGTCGCCGATGCCCGCGCCGATCTGCTGCGACCGCCAGCGCTTGTTGGGCGGCAGGTCGGACAGGTCCGGGCGGTGCCCCTCGCGCGTGTGGATGATGTGGTAGCCCTTCGACCGCATCGCGGTCAGGACCGCCTTGATGGGGCCGATGGGCGCCTGCGTCATCGACAGGTCGTAGCCCATCATGTCCACGTAGCCGCCCTTGCCGCAGAAGTCGGTCTGCATGTCGATGATGATGAGGGCCGTGTTGTCGGGCCGCAGGTCGCCGTTCCAGGGCCAGGCATAGGGGTTGGCGTTCACATGGGTCATTCGGCGGCGGCCTTCTGTCCGTAGACCCGCGTGGGGGCGGGGAACCCGCAGGACGTGCCGTCGGTCACGCGCACGGTGTCTTCCCATGGCAGGCGGTACTGGCCCGCCACCATGTCCTGCATGAAGGTATAGGGGCAGTCCTGCGCGCCGCCCCTGACCGCGGTGAAGCCCCGGTGGGCGAGATGGTAGATGTTGTTTTCCACCCCCCAGCCCGCGCGCGCCTCGCGCACGAGGTCGGGGCGGACTTCCGCCGTGATGATCTCGTCCGCGCGGCCCGTGGTGCCGTGGGCGAGCACGCTGCCGTCGAAGTTGACGATCATCGCCTCGCCCATGCTGTCGAACGTGCCGTCCGACCCGCACATGCAGACGTTGGCGGTGACCATCAGGTTGCAGAAGCTGTTGGACTGGTTGGTGAAGCGCCATGCCTCGCGGATCGGTGCGGTGTAGCCTGCGGTGCGCAGCATGATCTCGGCCCCCTTGTAGGCGGCCTCGCGCGCCATCTCGGGGAACATGCCGTCGTGGCAGATGATGAGGGACAGCTTGCAGCCCTTGGGTCCGTCGATCACTGGGATGCCCAGGTCGCCCGGTTCCCACGGCTCGACCGGCACCCAGGGGTGCAGCTTGCGGTAGTAGAGGCGCAGTTCCCCGGTGTCGTCGATCACGATGCCGGTGTTCCACGGGTTGCCAGTGGGGTTGTACTCCATCAGCGAGAAACAGCCCCAGATGCGGTGTTCCGCGCAGGCGGCCTTGAACGCCGCCACTTCCGGCCCGTCCATCCGGCACATGATCGCGGGGTTCGTGTCCATCGACAGGCCGTGCAGCGCGTATTCGGGGAACACGACCAGGTCCATTGTCCCGAGGTTCCGCCGCGCCTTGCCCACAAGCTCCACCACCCGGGCGGTCTGCCGCGCCAGATCGGCCGGCGTCACCACCACGGGCAGTTGCAACTGCACGAGGCCAATCACCACGCCATTGTCGGACTTGTTCAGCCCACCCAGACCGTTCATGGCCCGCCCTCCTATTTCGTGATGGACAATTCGCCCGGCGCGCCCGCCATGGCGCGGGTGGGCGAGGATGTGGCGATCAAGAGCCCCAGCGTCAGGACATACGGGGCCGCGTAGAACAGGTAGTAGCCCTCGGTCACGCCGACCGATTGCAGGGCCGGGCCGAGCGCCCCCGCGCCGCCGAACAGCAGGGCCGCCCAGATGCAGGCGATGGGGTTCCAGCGGGCGAAGATCACCAGCGCCACGGCCATCAGGCCCTGACCCGAGGAGATGCCTTCGTTCCAGCTGCCGGGATAGTAGAGCGACAGGTACGCCCCGCCGATCCCGGCCAGCGCACCCCCGGCAGCGGTCGCCATCACCCGGATGGGGGCCGGGCGCAGCCCCATGGCGCGGGCGGCATCGGTGGAATCCCCCACCACGCGCAGCACCAGCCCCACGCGGGCGGACCGCAGCATCCACGCCACGACCACCGCCAGCGCGAGGCCGACCAGGAACAGCACGTTCACCTGCAACGCCGCCTGCACCTGCGGCACGTCCGACCACCAGCCGAAGGGGATCGACGGCAGGTCGGGGGCGACCGGCTGCACGTAGGGCTTGCCGAAGTAGAACGCGATGCCCATGCCGAACAGCATCAGCGCGATGCCGATGGCGATGTCGTTCACCCGGGGGATCGAACAGATCACCCCGTGCAGGACACCGAACAGCGCCCCCGCCAGCGCCGCCGCGCCGACGCCCAGCCACGCCGACCCCGACAAATACGCCACCGCGTACCCCGCCATCGCGCCGAACACGAGCGTGCCTTCGAGGCCGAGGTTGATGCGCCCCGACCGCTCGGTCAGCAACTCGCCCAGGCTCACGAACAGGAACGGCGTGGACACGCGGATCGCCCCGCCGATGATGGCGATCAGGATCGACCACAGGCCAAGATCACCCTCCATCAGCGGCTCCACTTCTCGGGGACGAAGGGCTTCAGCCGCCCATACAGCGCCTCGGACATCAGGATGGCGATGAAGACGAAGCCCTGCAGCACCAGCACGGTCGCATCGGGCAGGTCCATGCGGCGCTGGATCAGGCCCGATGACGCCTGAAAGCCCGCCAGCAGGATCGCCACCGGGATGATCACCAGCGGATTATGCCGGGCGAGGAACGCGATCAGGATGCCGGTATAGCCATACCCCGCGACGAGCGAGCCATTGGCCGACCCCAGCACCGCCGTCACCTCGAACATGCCGGCCAGCCCGGCGAACGCGCCTGCCAGCGCGCAGAACCCCAGGATCAGCCGCCCCACGGGCAGCCCCTGCACCTGTGCCGCGCGCACGTTGCCGCCCGCGATCCGAGCGGCGAAACCCCAGGTCGTGCGGTCGATCAGCACCCAGGCCAGCACGCAGCAGACGACGCCCACCGCAAGGCCCCAGTGCACCTCGAACCCCGGGATGGTGCCGACGCGCAACTCGGGCGGCAGGGTTGCGGTGGACGGCTTGTTGAGCGATGTCGGGTCGCGCAACGGCCCCTCGACCAGATGGTTCATCAGCGCGATGGCGATGTAGGCAAGGAGGAGCGAGGATATCGTCTCGTTCACGCCGCGATAGTGGCGCAGGCCTCCGGCCAGCCCGATCCAGACCGCGCCCACCAGCATGGCGCCCGTGGCCATCACCGGCAGCGCGACGACCGCAGGCGCACCGATCAGCGCGACCCCAAGCGCCCCGGCGGCGACACCGCCCAGCACGATCGCGCCCTCGCCCCCGATCACCACCAGCCCCAGCCGCGCGGGCAGCGCCACGCACAGCGCGGCAAACAACAGGGGCGCGGCCCGCGACAGGGTGTTCTGCCAGGAGAACGCCGACCCGAAGCCGCCCGTCCAGACCAGCTGGAAGAACTGCACGGGCGACTTGCCCTGCGTCAGCAGGAACAGGGAAAACGCCGCAAACCCCACCAGAAGCGCCAGAAGCGGGATGACGACAGGCTCGGCCCGTCGGGCAAGGACGGGGAGAAGCGCCCCGCCCGCCGGTCCGATGAGTGCCTGATCCTCCATTCCCGCCCCCTTCACGCCCCCACTCGTTACGACCCCACCCGTCAGGACGTCGACCCGATGACGCCTTCCACCAGGTAATCCATGCTTTCCAGCGCGATGTCGGTCTCGACCAGCGCCTCGCCCGCGCCCAGGATCGGCGTGCCGGTGTTGGTCGCCAGCGGCCCCTTCAGCGCGGCGAACCCGCCCGCCATGATCTCGGCCTTCGTCGCCTCGAACTGGGCGCGGGCGGCGTCGCTGACGGCGGACCCCAGCGGCGACATCTTGATGAACCCGTCGGCCAGGCCCCCGCGCACGAAGTTGCCGATGGTCCCGCCATCGAGCACCGTCTGCACCATGCCGGTATAGACGCCCGCCCAGTTCCATTCCGCGCCGGTCAGGTACTTGTCGGGCGCAAGCGACGTCTGGTCGGCGTGGTAGCCGCAGATGAACGCGCCGCGGCCCGCGGCGGTTTCCATTACGACCTTGGGACCGTCCACATGGCAGGTGATGACATCACAGCCCGCATCGGCCAGCGCGTTCGTCGCCTCGGCCTCCTTCACGGCCAGCGACCATTCGCCGGTGAAGATCACCTGGCAGGTGATCGACGGATCGACCGCGCGGGCACCCAAGAGGAACGAGTTGATGTTCAGCAGGACCTGCGGGATGGGCTTGGCGGCGACGAACCCGATCTTCTTGGTCTGGCTCATGTGGCCCGCCACGATGCCGTTCAGGTACTGGCCCATGCCGATGTAGCCGAAATAGCTGCCGATGTTGGTGGGCATCCCCTCGGTCCACAGGCCCGCCGCGTGCTGGAACCGCACGTCGGGGTATTTCGGCGCCAGTTCCAGCACATGCGGGTTGAAGTAGCCGAACGACGTCGGGAACAGGAGCGTCGCGCCATCAAGGTTGATCATCGATTCCATCGACTGCACCACATCGACGGTCTCGGCCACGTTCTCCTCTTCCACAACGGTCACGCCGGCCATCGCCTTGACGGCGGCGGCACCTTCCGCGTGGGCCTGGTTGTAGCCGAAGTCGTCGCGGGGGCCGACGTAGATGAAGCCGACCGTCAGGCCGCCTTGCGCGCGTGCCATGCGCGGCAGGCCAAGCGTGGCGGCCGCGCCAAGTGCGGCGGTGCCGGTCAGCAGGCGGCGGCGGTTCAGGATCGGGGACGTGGGCAACATGGACAGACCTCCGGGGACAGTGGGGCGCCGCACAGGGCGGCGGATTCGGGATTTGGTTAACGCCACCAGATTGCTGTGCTGCTGTCTTGTGCTAAGTTCACAGCAAAGTGCTGCATGGATTGCAGCGGTCAGCCCGGGGCGCCCCATGCACTCCCTCCTCCCCATCCAGTTCGTCGATGCCATCGCGCGGGCCGGGTCGATCCGGAAGGCGGCCGAGGGGCTGGCCATCACCTCGACCGCGCTGAACCGCCGCCTTCTGGCGCTCGAGGACGAGCTGGGCGTCGAAATCTTCGAACGCCTGCCCCGCGGCGTGCGGCTGTCCACGGCGGGCGAGCTTCTGATCCACCACCTGCGCACGCAGGCCGCCGATTTCGACAAGCTCAAGGGCCAGATCGCCGACCTGCGGGGGGAACGGCGCGGGCATGTGTCGATCGCGTGCAGCCAGGCGTTCGTGCCGTATTTCCTGCCCGCCCAGATCGGCCGCTACCGGCGCGACCACCCCGGCGTCAGCTTTGCCGTGCAGGTGCGCGACCGCGCCGCGGCCGAGGCGGCGCTGGCCGACCTCAGCGCGGACCTGGCCCTGATCTTCGAACCCGTGCGCCTGGCCGAGGTGCAGGTGCTGGCCAGCGCCCGGCAGTCGATCCACGCGGTGATGGCGGCAGACCACCCCCTGGCGGGCGCACCGACCGTCCGCCTGCGCGCCTGCGCGCAGTTCCCCGTCGCCCTGCCCACCGCGGTCTACGGCGTGCGGCACCTGATCGACGTGGCACTGGTGCGCGCCTCGATTTCGCTGACCCCGATGGTCGAGGCCGACAGCTTCGACTTCCTGCGCCACTACCCCGCGCAGGAACAGATCCTGAGCTTCCAGATCCCCGTCGGCCTGCCGCCCGCCGGGATGGAGCCTGCCGTGGTCTCGCGCCCGCTCGACACCCGCGACGTGCCCGAGGGGCGCTTGTACCTGTGCCAGCTGCGCAGCCGCACGCTGCCGGTGGCCGCGGCCAAGTTCGCTGCCCAGATCGAGCGCGAGATCGACCGGCTGGGCGACTGACCCCCGACCAGTTGCCCCCTGCCAGTGGCCCCCTACCAGTGGGTCGTGCCGGGGGCGCCCTTGATCCGGCCGGTGAGGTTCGGCGTGACCCAGCCGCCATAGAAATCGCCGGGTTGCGGGATCACCCGGGTCTCGCCGACCCACGCGCCCTCGACCCGCCCGGCATAGACCGCGATGTGCCCGGCAAGCCGCCCGAAGGCCGCCGTCGGCCGGTCATAGGCCCAGGCCGCGCGGGGCGCGACGGTGTCGCCCGCCACTAGGTCGTAGTAGCGCGCCGCCCCCTTCCATTCGCAGAACGACGCACCGGACGCGGGCCGCAGGTCGGCGGTGATGTCTCCGGGCGGGATGTAGTAGCTCGGCGCGTGGTGCGTCTCCAGCACCCGCAGGGCGCGGGTCGTGTCGGCGATCACCTGCCCGCCCAGCATGATCCGGACGCGCTGCGGCACCGGTTCCAGCCGCGGCGGGCGGGGATAGTCCTGCACGTTCTCGGTTGGAAGGTCGGTCATGCGCTGCGGGCCTGTCGGGTGGATGCCCGCCGCCACATGGACCGGCCGTCGCGGGCATCAAGGGGCCCACTGGCGGTTGCCGAAACGGCGGGGCAAGGTGCGACCATGCGCGCAGGCGGCAGGGGGAGGCACGGCATGGAACGGATCGGGGTGCGGATCGGGTCTCGGGGACCCCGCAACGAAGGCGCCGCAGCATGGGCGTGAAGCTTGGCGTGTCCCTGATCGCCTGGCAGAACGACGACCTGCCGGACCTGACCGCGGCCTATACCACCGACGGCGCCATGCAGGACGCCGCGCGGATCGGCTATTCCGGCGTCGAACGCGGGCGCCGGATGCCCGCCGACACCGACGGCCTGCGCGCCTATCTGGACAAGTACGGCGTCGCGCTCTGCGGCGGCTGGTGCTCGGGCAACCTGATGACGGCAACCCTGGATGCCGAGAAGGCCGCCGTGCGCGCCCAGGTCGAACAGTTCGCGGCGCTGAACGCCCCGTGCCTCGTCTATGCCGAGTGTTCCAACACCGTGCAGGGCCAGATCGGCACGCCGCTGTCGCGGCGCCCGAAGCTGTCGCGCGACGACATTACCGCCTACGGGGCCAAGCTGTCGGAACTGGCCAAGTGGATGGCGGGGCAGGGGGTGGTCCTGGCCTATCACCACCACATGGGGTCGATGATCCAGGATGCCGAGGACATCGACTGGCTGATGGAGGCGAGCGACCCCGAGGTGACGCTTCTGTTCGATACCGGGCATCTGGCCTTTGCCGGGGCCGATCCCTGGGATGTCTTTGAACGCTGGGGCCACCGGGTGAGCCATGTGCACGTCAAGGACGTGCGCGCCGACGTGGCCCGCCGGATGCATGCCGAGGACCGCAGTTTCCTTGAAGCCGTGACCGCGGGCGTGTTCACCGTGCCTGGCGATGGCGAAGGGTCGATCGACTTCAACTCGCTGTTCGGCTTCCTGCGGGCGATGAACTATTCCGGCTGGATCGTGGTCGAGGCCGAACAGGACCCCGCCCGGGCCGACCCCGCGACCTATGCGCAGTTGGGCTACCACACGCTGCGGGACCTGTGCGACGGGGCGGGGCTGGCGGTCACGCGCTAGCACGCAGTCTCAGGCGGCGGCCTGCGCGGCCCCCGCCCCCTTGCCCGGCACATAGTTCAGGATCGGCGCCAGCCAGCGTTCGACCGCCTCCAGCGTCATCCCCTTGCGCCGGGCATAATCCTCGACCTGGTCGCGTTCGATCCGCGTGACGCCAAAGTAGTAGCTGTCGGGGTGCGACAGATACAGGCCCGACACCGACGATCCCGGCCGCATCGCCATGCTTTCGGTCAGGGTCACGCCGGTGGCGGCTTCCGCATCCAGCAGGCGGAACAGGGTCAGCTTCTCGGTATGGTCGGGCTGGGCCGGATAGCCCGGCGCGGGGCGAATCCCGCGATAGGGTTCGCCCACCAGATCCTCGGGCGCAAAGGCTTCGTCCGCGGCATAGCCCCAGAACGCGCGCCGGACCCGTTCGTGCAGCATCTCGGCCATGGCCTCGGCGATGCGGTCGGCCAGCGCCTTGACCAGAATCGCGGCATAGTTGTCGTGGTCCCGGTCGAAGCGCGCGGCGATCTCGGCTTCCTCGGGGCCTGCGGTCACCACGAACCCGCCCACATGGTCGGGCACCCCCGCAGGCGCCACGAAATCCGCCAGCGCCAGGTTCGGGCGGCCGTCGCGCTTGGCGGTCTGCTGGCGCAGGGAATGCAGCGTGGCAAGCCGGTCCGCGCGCGAGGCGTCCGTGAACAGCGCGATATCGTCGCCGACCGCGTTCGCGGGCCAGAATCCCACCACCGCGCGGGGGTTGAACCAGCGTTCCGCCACGATCCGGTCGAGCATGGCGCGCGCATCCGCCATCAGCGCCCGCGCCGCTTCGCCTTGCGCGGGGTCGTCCAGGATTTTCGGATAGACGCCCTTCAGCTCCCACGTCTGGAAGAACGGCGTCCAGTCGATGTAGCGCGCGATCTGGCCCAGGTCCCAGTCATCCACCACCCGCGTGCCGGTGAACGACGGGGCAGGCGGCGCATAGCCCGACCAGTCCAGCCGCAGCGCATTGGCCCGCGCGGCCGCCAGCGGCAGGCGCACCTTGGCGCGTTCGCTGCGTTCGTGCTTGTCGGCCACATCGGCGTATTCCGCCCGGATGCCCGCCATGTAGTCGTCCCGTTGCCCGGGGCTGAGGAGCGCCCCCGCCACGCCCACGGCGCGGCTCGCGTCGGTCACATGCACCACCGGCCCGGCGGTGTAGCGCGGCGCGATCTTCACCGCCGTGTGCACGCGCGACGTGGTCGCGCCGCCGATCAGAAGCGGGATGTCGAACCCCTCGCGCTGCATCTCGGACGCCAGGTGCACCATCTCGTCAAGGCTCGGCGTGATCAGGCCCGACAGGCCGATGATGTCCACCTTCTCCTCGCGCGCGACCTGCAGGATCTTCTGCGGCGGCACCATCACGCCCAGGTCGATGATGTCGTAGTTATTGCAGGCCAGCACGACGCCCACGATGTTCTTGCCGATGTCGTGCACGTCGCCCTTGACGGTCGCCATCAGGACCTTGCCCGCCGACTGCCGCCCGGTGCCGCCGTTCAGGCGCTTCTCCTCTTCCATGTAGGGAAGAAGCACCGCCACCGCCTGCTTCATCACGCGGGCCGACTTCACCACCTGCGGCAGGAACATCTTGCCCGACCCGAACAGGTCGCCCACGACGTTCATCCCCGCCATCAGCGGCCCCTCGATCACGTCGAGCGGGCGGGCCGCGGCCTGCCGCGCTTCCTCGGTATCCTCGGCGATGAACTCGGTGATGCCGTTCACCAGCGCGTGTTCCAGCCGCTTGTCCACCGGCCAGTCGCGCCAGGCCAGATCACGGACCCGGTCCTCCTTCGCGCCGCCCTTGAACCGGCCCGCGATGTCCAGAAGCCGCTCGGTCGCCGTGCCGCCTGCGGCAGGCTTGCGGTTCAGCACCACGTCCTCGCAGGCCTCGCGCAGGTCGGGGTCGATCTGGTCGTAGACCGCCAGTTGCCCGGCATTCACGATCCCCATGTCCATGCCCGCCCGGATCGCATGGTACAGGAACACCGCATGCATCGCCTCGCGCACGGGGTCGTTGCCGCGGAAGCTGAAGGACAGGTTCGACACGCCGCCCGACACATGCGCATGCGGCAGGTTCGCGCGGATCCAGCGCGCCGCCTCGATGAAATCGACACCGTAGTTGTCGTGCTCCTCGATCCCCGTCGCCACCGCAAAGATGTTGGGGTCAAAGATGATGTCCTCGGGCGGGAAGCCGACCTCCTCGGTCAGGATGCGATAGGCCCGCGCGCAGATATCCGTCTTGCGCGCCAGCGTGTCGGCCTGGCCCTGCTCGTCGAACGCCATCACCACGACCGCCGCGCCGTAGGCCAGGCACAACCCCGCCTGATGCCGGAACGCCTCCTCGCCCTCCTTCAGGCTGATCGAGTTGACGACGGGCTTGCCCTGCACGCATTTCAGGCCGGCCTCGATCACCTCCCACTTGGAACTGTCGATCATGATCGGCACCCGCGCGATGTCGGGCTCGGCGGCGACCAGGTTCAGGAACTCGACCATCGCCTGCTTCGAATCGATCAACCCCTCGTCCATGTTGACGTCGATGATCTGCGCGCCGTTCTCGACCTGCTCGCGCGCGACCTCCAGCGCCGCGGCATAGTCGCGGTTGACGATCAGCTTGCGGAACTTGGCACTTCCCGTGACGTTCGTCCGCTCGCCCACGTTCACGAAGGGGATGTCGGGCGTCAGGACAAAGGGTTCGAGGCCGGACAGGCGCAGGTAACGGGTCATGCGACGGCCCTCGGGGCAAAGGGCGCGACCGCCTCGGCAATGGCGCGGATGTGGTCGGGCGTGGTGCCGCAGCACCCACCCACGACGTTCACCAGGCCGTCCCGCGCGAAGCCTTCGATCTGCGCGGCGGTCTGGTCGGGCGTCTCGTCATAGCCGCCGAACGCGTTGGGCAGCCCGGCGTTGGGATAGGCGCAGGTGCGGGTTGTGGCGACCCCCGCCAGTTCCGCCAGATGCGGGCGCATCGCCGCCGCCCCCAGCGCGCAGTTCAGCCCGACGGTAAAGGGGCGCGCGTGAATCACCGAATGCCAGAACGCGGTCGGCGTCTGGCCCGACAGCGTGCGGCCCGAGGCATCGGTGATGGTGCCCGAGATCATCAGGGGCAGGCGGCGGCCGGCTTCGGCAAACGCCTCGAAACAGGCGAATATCGCGGCCTTGGCGTTCAGCGTGTCGAAGATCGTCTCGATCAGCAGCACATCCGCCCCGCCTTGGGTGAGCCCCCGGATCTGGTCGGCATACGAAGCCGCCAGCTCGGCGAAGGTCAGGTCGCGCCGGGCCGGATCGCCGACATCGGGCGAGAGCGAGAGGGTCTTGTTGGTCGGGCCCACGGCGCCGGCAACCAGACGGGGCGCCCCGTCGCGGGCCTCGAAGGCGTCGCACACCTGGCGTGCGATCCGCGCCGCCTCGACGTTCAGCTCGTGCACCACGTCCTCGAGGCCATAGTCGGCCTGGCTGATCGAGGTCGCGTTGAACGTGTTGGTCGAGGCGATGTCCGCCCCCGCCTCGGCATAGCGGGTGTGGATCCTGGCCACCAGGTCCGGGCGCGTCAGGCACAAAAGGTCATTGTTGCCCTTCAGCGGGTGGGCGTGGTCGCCAAAGCGGGCACCGCGAAAGTCCTGCTCGGTCAGCTGCTCGCCCTGGATCAGCGAGCCCCACGCCCCGTCCAGCACGATCACCCGCTCGCGCCCGATCGCCTCGATGGCGGCCAGCCGGTCCGCGCGGCCCTGAAAGCGGGGGGCCATCACGCGGCCTCCGCGGGGTTTTTCAGCGGCACGCCCAGACGGCGACACAATGCGAGGGTAAGCTCCGCACGGTTGAGGGTGTAGAAATGAAAATCCTCGACCCCTTCGCGGCGCAGGCGCTCGACCATGTCCGTCGCCACGGTCGCGGCCACCATGCCGCGCGTCTCGGCGTCATCGTCCAGGCCCTCGAACATGGGCGGCAGCCACGCCGGAATGCTGGCACCGCAGGCGGCGGCCATCCGCGCCAGGCCGCGGAAATTGGTGACCGGCATGATGCCCGGCACGATCGGAACGAAGATGCCGGCCGCCAGCGCGCGGTCGCGAAAGCGCAGATAGACCTCGGCGTCGAAGAAGAACTGGGTGATGCCGCGGGTCGCCCCGGCCTCGACCTTTTCCTTCAGGACCTTGAGGTCGTGTTCCATCGAGGGGCTCTCGGGATGGCGTTCTGGGTACACGCCCACCGACACCTCGAAGGGGGCGATCTGTCGCGCAAGTCGCGTCAGGTCGGTGGCGTTGGCCAGCCCGCCCTCGGTCCGCGAGAACGCCGCACCCACGCCCTCGGGCGGATCGCCGCGCAGCGCCACGATATGGCGCACGCCGGCTGCCCAATAGCCTTCCAGCACCTCGCGGAGCTGGGCCTCGGTGGCGGCGATGCAGGTCAGGTGCGCAGCCGGCCGAAGCGCGGTCTCGGCGATGACGCGCGAGACCGTGCGGTGGGTGCGGTCGCGGGTCGAGCCGCCCGCGCCATAGGTGACCGACACAAAGCTGGGCGAGAGTGGCTCGAGGCGGCGGATGGTCTGCCACAGCCGGGTTTCCGCCTCCTCGGTCTTGGGCGGAAAGAACTCGAAGGACACGCGGGGCGGAGCGGGCATCAGGCGGCTTTCTGGCTCGGACGGCGGGCGGGGAGGACGGCAGCGGGGCGGCGCGCGCTCCAGACGGTGACGGCCAGGCGGTCGGTGGGCGGCTCGCTCGCCGGATCGCCGGACGCGCTGGCCGCCGGCAGGTCCACCACCGACACCTCGACCAGGCCCGCCGCCTCCAGCCAGCCCGACACCTCGTGGGCGGCAAAGCCCAGGCGGCGATGGGCATGCGCCTCGCGCAGGAATTCAAGGCCGTGCGGGGCAAAGTCAGCAATCACGATGCGCCCGCCGGGCGCCACCAGGGCGCAGGCGGCGGCAACCGCCCCCGCCGGGTCGGACAGGAAGTGCAGCACCTGATGGATGGTCACCAGATCGGCCTCGCCAGGTCCATAGGGCAGGTCGAACACATCGCCCTGTCGCACGCCGATCCGGCCATCGCCGATCTCGGCCAGCGCTGCGCGCGCGATGGTCAGCATCTGGTGGTTGGGGTCTATGCCCTCGGCGCGCAGCACGCGCGGGGCGAACAGCTGAAGCATGCGTCCCTGCCCCGACCCGATGTCGACCATGAAGTCGAACGGGCCCTTGCCGGCGGCCTCCAGCATGGCACGCTCGACCTCGGCTTCGGGGGCGTGCAGGGCGCGGATACGGTTCCAGTCGGCCGCATAGCGGCTGAAATAGGCCTCGGCGGCGGCGACCCGCGCCGACTCGACCGCCGCAAGGCGCTCGAGATCGCGCGACACCACGATGTCACCGGGTGCCAGCCGCGACAGAAGCTCGGTCACCAGCGCGCGGCCCAGCGGCCCCGAGGCCAGCTTGTGAAAAACCCACGCCCCTTCGGGCAGGCGCTCCACCAGGCCGGCTTCGAACAAGAGCTTCATGTGGCGCGACACGCGCGGCTGGCTCTGGTTCAGGATGCCGGCGATCTCGCCAATGGCCAATTCACCGCGCGACAGCAGCGCCAGGATCCGAAGCCGTGTGGGTTCGGCGGCAGCCTTGAGTGCGGCAAGCAGGGCGTCCATTGGCCAGCCTCAGCGGAAACGACATATAAAGATATCTTTATATCTCTTGGACGTGCCGCGGCAAGGCCCTGCCCGCACCTGTCGTCTCAGCCGGACGGCAGCCCGGCCAGCGCGCGCGCCAGCGCCTCGTCCGGCCCCTCGGTGACGTCATGGCGCTGATACTGGGCGATGATGTATTCCAGCTCCTCGGGCAGGTCCGCGCGCTCCAGCTCGATCGGCACGATCGGCTTGCGGTGGTTCATCGCCAGATACATCTCGCGCACCACATGGTCCGAACCATAAGACCGGTTCGAGGCCATCAGCACCACGGCGCGCGATGCCTTGATCGCCCGCACGATCTGCACGCCCCAGCCCGGCCCGCCTGTCAGTCCCTCGCGGTCCATCCACACCGGATGCCCCATGGCCTCGATGCGTTCGACCAGCGGCAGGACCTGCGCGCGGTCGCGGTGCGAGTACGAGATGAAAAGGGTCCGCGGATCCAGTTGCGCCCCCGCTGGCGCCCCGATCGGTGCGGGCCCCTCGGCATTTTTGGCCCCCGGGCGCAATCCGGCTGGCTCCCCGGCCCCGGCCGCCGCGGCGCGCGCGCCCCTGCGCACAAGGCCCACCACCACCATGGTCACCACCACACCGCCCACCAGCGCCAGCCCGATCGGCCAGAGCGCCAGCCAGTCGGAGCCGCCAGGCTGGGCCGGTGCAGGCGTGGCCAACGGCCCACCGGTATCCCCCGGTTCCGGCACGGCCACTTCGCCGGTGATCGTCGGCGCTGCAGGCTGAGGGGCATCCGGCGACGCGGTGACCTCGGGCGGCAGCTCGACCACCACTTCGGGCGGCAGCGTGCCCAGCAGCACCGGGTCGATCCGGGCTGCGTCGGCGATCGTCACCAGTTCGGCGCGGCGGGCGATGCGGCGGGTCTCGAGGTCCGCCCGCAGCGCCTCCAGCATTGCGGGGTCGGGGGCCTCGGCCTGCAGCCGCATGGCGCTTTCCAGCGCCTCCACCTGCGTGCGCGTGCGTTCGGCCTCTTCGATGGCGCCCAGCGCCCGGCGCGAGGGTTCGATCACCTCGACGCGACGCGCAAGGTCGGGGGGCGCGATGGCCGTCCGCGCGGCGTCGGCGGGGGCAATTTCGGGGCGCGCGGTATCGCGGCTGTCCGGCGACCCCGCCGGACCGGGGGCGGAACGCAGGGCGTCGGATGTGCCGCGCAGGGGCGGCTGGGCCGGCTCGAGGGGCAGTTCGCGCGCCGCGCGTTCGGGAATGCGCGCAACAAGGGCGGGGTCGGCGCGCACCGACCGCGCCAGCGCGCCCAGTGCGTCCGTCTTTTCCTGTTGCGCGGCAGCGTCCTGCTGGCGCGCCAGGTCCAGCGACCGGGCCAGGACGGCGGGGTCGCCGGCGACGCGCGCCGCTTCGAGCGCGGCCTGCTGGTCGGCCAGGCGCGCCTCCAGATCGTCCATTTCCGCCGAGAGCGCCTGCACACGCTGGACGGCGGCGGCGATCCCCGCCGGGTCCGGAGCGGCCGGCGCGGGAACCGCAGGCGCCGACGTGGCGACGCTCGGGGGTTCGATCCGCGCCGGGGCGGGACCCTCGAACGTCAGCATCAGCATCCCCGCGGCGACCGCCCCGCCCAGACCGACCAGCGCTGCCAGGCCCCACGCAAGGCCGCGTCGGGCGGCAGGCGGAGGGATGGCGGACGCTCGGGGCTCGGGCGCCGGGCCCGCTGGCGCGGCGGGGCCCCGTTGCGGCA
>DBBA01000033.1 GCA_002291955.1 Rhodobacteraceae bacterium UBA996
ACCGGGAAATCGCAGGCCCCAGACAGCCGCGGACGCCTTGCCACGGACAATCAGGGGATACTTCCTGCCGGTACTGCGCGTTGCGGCGCAAGCATTCCCAGGCGAGGCCAGCCGCGTCGAGCGTGTCGAAGTGCCGATAGGCGTCGTCATCGAACCAGTCCATCGCCGCCTCCTGATTGAGGGGTCGGCAGGCTCCCGAATGTCGAGTGGGCAACCGCCGGTGACGTAGAGAGCGGCGACGGACGGGTGTCAGGCGATGGGCAGATCTACCCATTGACGGCGGGCCCGGTTGCATACCGCCAACGCGCTCAACGCCCTGCGATCAACTGCAGGGAGCCTCCCGCGACGAGCCACCGCGCGCGGTCGAGGTGCGAGCGATGCTGCTGTAGCGCCTCCGGCGATGCCGGGTCATTGCCGGCGCCAAAGAGCACCGGGATTACTTCGGCTGGTGCCGCACCCGCCCGCTCCGCGTCGATGAGGCGGAGGTAGAGCCTGATATGCGCCCTGTCGTAGTCGGTCAGGACCGGCACGGTCGGGGCTTCGGGACGAAGTGCAGTCATGCAGGCAACCCGCCGACGGGAAAACTCACATACTATAGTTGATAAATCCGCGCGACGAAAGTCGCGACGGTGCCGCCATGGACATTCGGCACCTCGTCGGGCGCAATCTGCGCCGCATCCGTCAGGAAAAGTCGCTGACGCAGGAAGACCTCGCCGTACGCAGCGGGATCTCGCAGCAGTACATCTCGGGCCTGGAGCGCGGCCGCCGGAACCCGACCGTGCTGACGCTCTTCGAACTCGCCTCGGCCCTCGGCGTCCCGCACTGGGACCTGATGATGCCCGACGCCGAGTTCGATGCGGGAAGCGCAGAGCGCCGTTGATCGGGACGGGTCAGAACGGCCAGAAGTCGTCCCAGAATGCTGTCTTCTGCGGTTCGTCGTGATCGTTTTCGAGCGGACCGTCGCCCACTGTACCGAAGGACAGCGGCAGCGCCGCTACATCGACGGGGTCGGGCTCCGGCAAGCCAAAGGACAGGCCAATATCGGACTCAAAGTCGAATACCTCCGGCGGCCGATCCGCAGCAGTGCTGCCGAACGAAAGGGGTTCGGCACGCACATCAGGTGATTGGCCGATCACAGTCGGCGATGAGGGGTTATCAACCAGCGATGCGCCGTCGTCTTCGTCGTCATCACGAAGACCAACCCATTCGAAGGGAGGGGCGTCAGCACTTTCGCGATCATGTGCAGGCCGACTGTGCTCCAAGGGCTCCGACATTCCGTTGATCGCCGGGTCGCCGAACACAAAGGTATCTGCAGCCATGATGTTGTCCAAGCTGCTTGCGGTGGCGGTGCCGAATGTCAGGGGTTCGGCCGGATCAGTGCGCAGCACGGCGGGTTCCACCTGCACGCCCGCCCCATTATCGGCCACAGGCTCGATGCCCACGAAGCCGAGATCGACGGTCGGATCGTGAACGGATGCAAGAACCGGCTGAAGCGTGGCAGCAACGATGATTGCCGCGTCACTCCACATGGTTGCGCCGACCTCATGACCTGTCGGATCATCGGATGGTGGTTCCGACGGAGCATAGGGTGGTGTTCCCGGATCGGGTGCTTCCATCGTCACCGGCACACGCATCCAGACCAGCGCGCCGTCGAACTCGTCGGGCGCAAACAGGTCGCCGAACGCCCCCGGGTGACCCGAGGCCGCGTAGAACTCGCTCACCAGATCCGTGCATGCCTCGCTGAACAGGCTGTAGTTGTAGGTCTCGTTCTCGAGCGCTGTGGCGTGGTCCAGAAGGTCGCGCCACGTGTCCTCTGTGACCGGCAGCGGTCGCGAGACGGCCGAGCCTTCCAGAAGGGCCTGCTCGTGGTAGGCGGTCTCGTCGCGGTAGATGCCGTCATCGGGCTGAAACGGGATCATCTGCGGCAAGGCGAGCTTGTAGGACTCGAGCAGGACGTTTGCGCCGATGGTGTAGACGTGCTCGCCGTCCTCGTAGAACGAGACGTTGGCGTGCCCGGATCGCGAGGAATTGTAGACGTTGATGCGAAGCTCGAAATCGCTCATCGCGGTATTCCGGTGACGATGGAATAGGCAAACGCGCCGCAGTCGGTTGTCGTGATGGCGACCTCTGAGCGCGACATCAGGAGTTGCAGGTCACCGGCGATGTTGTCGTAGCCGCCCGCCTCGCGCACCAGCCAGTCCGGCGGCGCGCGCAGCAGGTCGAGCGTCAAGGTCGGACCCGGGGCATGGAGCGCATAGGCCGTGAAGCCTGCGCCCGACCGGGAAACAGTCGACGCCGGAACAATCACCAGCGCGAGCGGTCGCTCGGAGGGGTCGGCAGACATGACTGTAATCGGATGCACGCAGGAGGGTTGCCACGCGGGGTCGAGCGTCTCACCTAGCCTGACCGACGACGTGGCACGACGCGGACGCACGACGGCACCCGTGGCAGCATGGGACAGCGTGCGCTGGAAGAGTTCAGCGAACAGTCGAAGAAGGTCGCGTTGCGCCTGGTCATTCATGGGACCTCCTGCCGCCTCCGGGCCCGCAAGGACCGCCGCAATCGCGCCTGCCAGCAAGTACCGCCTCTTCCGCATGGTCTTTCCCTCTATCGATAGATCTGACCCTGCATGCCCGCCCGCAGGACCGCCTGCACGGTTGTCGCGACGCCCAGCCTATCGCGCGCGCTCTGCATGTGCTTGGCCACGGTTCCAGGGTGAAGCTGCAGGATCGATGCGATCTCGCCGATGGACTTCCCCTCGCCCGCCCATTCGAGCACATCCCGCTGCCGGTCTGTCAGTTCCTGATCAGGAGGGATCTCGGCCTGATCCAGGATGCAGACGTCGAACGCGGCGAGGCGAAGGCGGATGTCGGTGCCGTCCTGGTCCCAGACCCGGTCGACCTTTCCCTGCCGTAGGCCAGGCTCGGCACATAGCCCAAACCCGCCGACCAGTGCCCGCGCGCCGTTCCTCACCGACACCGTGTAGCCCGACACGATCCCCATCTCGCGGGTTCGATGGTGTACCCGCATCTGGTGGGGCGTCAGCTGCCCCTTGGCAGCAAGGCGCGCCGTCAGGTTCCAGCTGACGGCCCCTTCCGAGCAGAGCGCCCACTGTGTCGTCACGTCCTGCTGGAAAGCGCCTCCCTCGACGAAGTACGTATCGAAGTCCTTGCCGTAGCTCGACAAGACGATGGCATCGCGCGCGGAGTAGTCGCCCCCCGCCGTGCGCCGCCACGCCCGACCATACAAGACGCGCTCGAACCCGAAGTGCTCAAGGTCGGCGTGCAGCAACTGCCAGAGCGCGGTCTGACCGCGCGTAGTCAGATAGGCCTCGATCAGAACACCGGTCTTGGACTGCGGCATGGCGCACCCGTGCGATCTTGCCCGCTTCCGGTACACCATAGCGCGATTCCGCTCGAACAAACTCGCGCAAGTCCCGCAGCGTGACCCGATCGGCAGGAACTGACCGAGACGACCGGGAGCGTCGGTGGGATCCTGCCTATGGCGACGACGAGGGGAACGGCAGGACAGGGCGGAAAGCGGACCTTACTAGGTGCGCAGGTTTACTGGATCACCTAACCGAAGCAGCCATTCGGGAGGGGCGCTAGACAGGTGCTGCGCCCCCGCTTCGTCGAGCGAACTTCTAATCCTACGATCAGTATTTCTGAGAGGCATCCGGAGGAGGCCGTCGCTCCCTTGGCAAGGTGGCAGCTGCTCTTTTCTGGCGTTGTCAGGGACATCAAGCGCTGCCACTTGCGGCGTTGCGGCTCGAATGAGGCCGCGCTCCCCCAAGCCACTTCTCGAAAGGCAATAGACGCGAGGACCGGAACAGATCGACTGCATACTGCGCGTTCCGAGAAATCGTTGGTTGCACGTTCGAGCAAGTCACGTATCGTCGGCCACGTTGAGCGCGGTGTTAAAGAAGGTTTGATCGTGGCGTCGGCAGTCGCAGGTCTTTTTGGGTCCGAACTCCGGTTCTCGGCAAACGGGACCATGAAGAAGACGCTACCTGCCGCCGAGGCGGTTCCAGTTTTTCAGAAGTGGTCGGAGCGATTCGACAGCGCAGCGGCGAGCGCCAATGACGTCGAACTCCTGAGAATCGGGCGTGAGATGTTCGACTGGCTCGCCGAAATGGGGCTGTTGGATGCCCTGAGAGAGCGGACGGGCGACCGTGAACTGGTGCTCGCGGTCGACCGGCAGGGAGACCCGTTGGCAGAGACAGCACTGTTCGACGCACCGTGGGAACTGCTCGCCACCGACGCGGGCCACCTCGCCGAGAATGGAATGCAACTTTTCGTCACTTCTCGCCGGGTCGCACAAGACGGACCGCCACGGGAACCCGCCTTCTGCGACCTGCGGTTGATGTTCATGGCCGCGTCGCCCGATGGCGTGGTCGAGCTCGACTACGAGGAGGAAGAGGCCGCGATCCTCGACGCGACGAAGAGCGGTGAACGCGTTCAATTGCTGGTGGAGGAAACTGGGGCTCTCGACTTCCTCGCCAATCGGCTTGCCTCGGAAGAGGGGCCGTTCGAGGTGCTCCACCTGTCCTGCCACGGTGGCATAGACCCGGAGCGCGGCCCCGTCCTGATGTTGGAGACGGCGGCGGGCGAACCGACGCTGGTGCGGCCGCCCGATCTGTTCAGGGCGCTCCCGTCCGGGAACCAGCCGCTGCTAGTGGCGTTGTCGGCGTGCCGTACCGCAGAGGTCCGGCTGCACGGCCGCGGAAATCGGGACGCGAGTATCCACACGGCCAAAGACGGGGAACTGAAGCGCGACGCCAGGACGGGCCCTGTGACGGACAGCGTCAAGTTCATGGCTTCCTTTGCGCGGCAACTGACGACGCAAGTGGCCAACGTGCTGGCGTGGGACGGTTCGGTCCACGACCACGATGCCACGTCATTTGCGAAGGAGTTCTACAAGCTTCTCGGCCGCGGCGAAACCGTACCACGGGCCGCGGCGATGGCCCGCAGCGAGTTGCTGAAGCATCTCAGGCAAGGGGCGCAGGACTCAACGAAAGGGAAGCACTGGCATCTGGCGCGCGTCTACGTGGGGCCCGGCGGCGGTGGCCGCATCTGCGACTCGAAGACGGAAACATGGCATAAGCCGCTTCCGCCCGACAGTGACCAGATCTGGCTCGACAAGGAGAACCGCAAGGTCAGAGTCGCGGCTCGCCCGGCGTTCGTGGGGCGTCGGCGTGTCATCCAGTCGGTGCTGCGGGCATTTCGTGACGGCAAGGGCCTTGGACGGGCCGTCCTGGTGTTGGGCAGCGGGGGGCTTGGCAAGTCGAGTCTCGCGGCGCGGGTGGCGGGACGGGCAACGACGCTGCGTACTGTGGTCATCGTCGACACCTACGACGCGCTCTCGGTCTTCGAGACCGTGCTGAAGATGGTCGATCCTGTGACCAGAAGCGACGCGTCTTGGGACGATTGGCGCGAGAAAATCAGGGAGGAAGAGGGGAAACTCGCGTTTGCACTCGAGGAGTTGCTGGTAGGGCCGCTTGAAGACGCGCCGATCCTGCTGATCGTGGACGATCTTGAACGCATCCTCAAGCTGCCGGTCGCGGATCAGGCGCAAAGGGTCGTGTCGGGCGACAACCACCGCAAGGCGCTCGGGTCGATCCTGACGGCCTTCGCCACGCCCGGGATCAGTTCCCGGCTATTGCTCACCAGCCGCTACGACTTCCAGCTCCTGGACGAGAAGGGGGCCGATCTGGCCGCGGGGCTGACCCGCGTGTCCCTTGGGCCGATGCGCGAGCGCGAGCGGACCAAGCAGCTTCGCAGGGCCCTGGCGGTCGCAGGCGTCGACATGGCCAAGGGTGACGAGCTTCAGTTGCTCGGCCGCGCTGTCGGGGCGGCAAACGGCAACCCGGGGCTTCAGGCGGCGCTGACGAAGTTCGTGCTGCAGGGAGACCACGAGGACGCCGAGACAGCACTTGGACACATCGAGCGCTATCGGCAGACCGAGGTCCTGCCCCACTGGATCCAGACGCTGGTTGATCAGGGCGCGGAGGACGACGGCGATCAGGCGATCGTGGCATACTACATGCAGCTTGCCTTTGATCGCTATTGGAGTGCGCGTCCATCGAACGGGGCGCAGCCGTCCGGAACCTAGGGAGAACACGCGTGGGCCTGCTCGGAAAACCCTTCGGACGCGACTACGCGGTCGAGCGTGAGCCCAGCATTCTGCGGGTATCGTCCCTGCGGACCCTCGGTAGCCTGCTGCACCAGATGGAGGCAGAGGCGCCAGACTGGGTGGTTGTCTTCCGGGCGCATGGTGCGGCGCCGGAGGGGCGCTACCTCTATGCGCTCAGGCCGGACGAGATTCGCGGTCTCGACACACCGCGCACGGCAACGCTGGAGGTCGCCCTGGACCTTCACGAGGAGACCGCGAGCGGCGAGGCGCGAAGCGGGCGGCCGGTGGTGGACGACGACGGCGGCTGGTGGCGGCCGCGTTTCGTCGAACTGGATGCGGACGGCTCGGTCGTGGCCATCTTCGAGGCGCAGCCCTTGGCGCACGCCGAAGTCTTGGTGCCTGCCGCCAAGGATTTAACGGTTAAGGATGCCGAACTGGACTTCGACGGTTTGCTGGACGACCTGCTCAAGGAGTTCTCGGTCGATGCTGCCCCAAGGGCCGCGGATGACGACGCCGACGCATCGGTTGCGGAGGAAAGCGGGGACGACGGTGGCGGCGGTGCAGGCGTGCCCTATCACCCGCTGCCGCGGTGGTCGGAAGATGATGCGGCCCCGCTTGACCTTGGGCCCGCGCGCGGCCCGTCGCCCAGTCCCCCGGGCTTAATCCCGGACCCTTCCCGACCAGGCGGCATCACGGAGTCCCTTCAAGGTATGCTTGCGGGTCTTCGGGATGATCGGCCCCCTGCGAAGGTCGATCTGACGCTGTCGGCGGAGGCCCCGGCCGAAGCCTGTGTCGGCGCCGCGATCGATGTCTCGTGGCGCGTGGAACGCAGCGAGGGCTCGCGACCGCTCGCGCACCACTTGACGGCTTCCGCCGAGGCCGAGACGCCGGTCGTGGTCGTCCTGACGATGCAGGGCGGGGCCGTCGAGCGGATCGGAGAGAGTGTCGTGCAGGTCGCCCCGCCGGGTCCGCAACGCCCGGCGTCGGGCGCGTTTCGCCTCAGGGCGGTTGGGACCGGACGGGTGCGGATGGCGATCGCGTTCCTTCAGAATGGCCGCCAGCTTGGCAGCATCGGTCTTGTGATCGAGATCGTGGAGGACGCGCCGCGCGCCGAGACGACATCCCGCCGCGTTGCGGCCGAGCCGCGCGGGGGCGACGACACGCTTCTTCTCAAGATCAGCGGCGTGAAGAAGGGCGACGACTTCCACTACGAGTACTTCCTTCTCGGCCAGCGGCTCGGGATGCTGCACACGTTCGTGTCTGCCCCGCTCAAGGATGCCGGGGACGGGCGCGCGCGCACCGAACTCGACTTCGTCCACCGCATCTACGACCGCGTCTCACCCAACCTGGGCAGCCGTGCCGATCTGGTGGCGCTGCAGAAGGACCTTCGCCGTCTGGGCCGCTTCCTGTGCCACGAACTTGTCCCCGAAGATGCCCGGCGCCGCCTCTGGCCGCTGCGCGACCGGATCGCGGGAATTCAGGTCGTGTCCTTCGAGCCCTATATCCCATGGGAACTCCTGCAACTCGAGAACCCCGACACGCAGGAGAGCGACGACCGCTTCCTTGCAGAATACAGCCTTGTGCGCACCATTGATGGTCGCAACGGGGCGCAGACGCTCCGGCTTGACGACTGGCGGTTCCTGTTCGCTGACTTCCCCCACAATTTGCATAACCCCGTCGGGCAGTCCGAGCGCGCGTTCTTCCTCGATCCGGACCCGAAGCTTGCGTCGTCGGCAAGTCTTGCGCCCGTCGCACGCACGCCCGATGACCTGCTGCAGACGCTGTCCGAGGGCGCGTTCGACGTTCTCCACCTGTCGTGCCACGCGGAAAGCGAC
Organism: Rhodobacteraceae bacterium UBA996; assembly: GCA_002291955.1. Classification (GTDB taxonomy): domain Bacteria; phylum Pseudomonadota; class Alphaproteobacteria; order Rhodobacterales; family Rhodobacteraceae; genus UBA996. The sequence continues at coordinate 7,968 of DBBA01000033.1, forward strand.
CACAGTCGCATCGAGACGGCGCGGCTGATCATCGGCGACCGGCAGGGGGCCGACGGCACCATCGAGGAGGTGGCCGTGGACACGGTCGCCGTCCGCGGCGAGGCGCGGCTCAGGAGCCGGGCCCCGCTTGTCTTTCTCAACGCCTGCGACACAGGCCGCGAAGGCGCGGTCCTGACCTCCTGGGGCGGCTGGCCGGGGGTGTTCATGGAGCAGGGCGCCGGTGCGTTCGTCGGTGCGTCGTGGCCTGTACGAGACAAGCCGGCCACCGCGTTCGCCACGGCCTTCTACCGGAGCCTGCTGTCGGATCTCACGCTTGCGCAGTCGGCACAGGCGGCGCGGCTCGCGGCCAAGGCTCTGGGTGACGCATCGTGGCTCGCCTACAAGGTCTACGGCGATCCCCTCGCACGGCGGGCCTAGGCGCCGACGGACGGTTTCGGTTGGCCGACGCTGGTGCGGGTGGTAGTTTACCTTGCGGAAATTGATCCCTGGCCCGGACAATGTGTGGTCGGGAGTGAGGGGGGAGAGATGGATTTCGATCAGGCATGGCTCGCGAAGCCGGGCTTTTCGTGGCTGAAGGCCTATGCGCTCGCCTCGGCCAGCAAGCTGACATATGCCTCGCCGACCGAGATGCAGCGCGTGCTGCATCAGCGCTGGCGGATGGGCGGGCGCGTCTTCTCGATCGGCGATACCCAGGGTTTCGTCGCGACAGGCGACCGTGTGTCGATCGTTGCATTCAGGGGCACCGAAGGCCTTGGCGACTGGCTTCACAACATCGACATTCTCGGGACCGACTTTCCACCTACGGGGGGCCGGGTGCATGGCGGCTTCGTCAGGGCGTGGAGCGTCGTGGGTGACCTTGTCCGCCGCGCCCTCGACGAGGGTCAGGGACGCACGGTGTGGTTCACCGGCCATTCGCTGGGCGGCGCGATAGCGGTCCTGGCCGCGGCAGCCGAGGCGGCGCGCAAGCCGGCCGGCGTCGTGACCTTTGGCCAGCCCCGCTTGCTCGACCGGACGGGCGCCCGAACCATCGCGAACCTCTTCGGTCAGGACTACGTCCGGATCGTGAACGACACGGACGTCTTCGCGCGGGTACCGCCCTTCTATCGGCATGCCGGACGGCTTTTTCATTTCGACTTCGTGGGCAACCTGCGCGCCACGGTTGCATCCGAGGGCGAGGACGGTGACGACCCCCTCGCCGAGGACGGGCCGCCGCCGCTTTCGGAAGCCGAGTTCGCGAAGCTGCGCGCCGAGGTCGCCGCGCTTGATCGCGACAGCGTCTCGCCCGAGGCGGCCGCGGTCGAGGGCATCATCCCGGGCGTGGAGGACCACCGGATCGACGCCTATGTCCAGCTTGCGCGGCGGCAGGCCTTCCCCGAGGCGCCCACGCCGGTCGAGTCCCTGTCCTCCCTGACCGAGGAATACCTGGGCCTCGGTCCCTTGCGTGGCGGGCGCGTCGGCGACGAGCGCGCGCCCGAGGTGCTTCTTCCCGTTCTCCTGCGCCTGCGCCGCACGGACTGGACGCCGCCATCGGGCGTGGTCATCGGCTCGACCATCGGCGCGGTCGTGACGGCACGCGTCACGGCGACGGCGCTCGTGGCGCTCGAGACCGATCCGAATGTGGCCGCGATCGAGGCGAGCCGAAGCGCTGGCCTGCCCGAACTCGGGTCGAGCGTCGGCTTCGTGAAGGCCGATGTCGTCCACCGTCCGCCGGTCGCCGAACGCGGCAAGCGCGCCCTTGTCGGGATCGTGGATACCGGCGTCGATATCCTGCACGAAGCCTTCCGCGGCCCGGACGGGACCACCCGCATCCTCGCGATCTGGGATCAGGACGATCCCTCGGGTCCCGCACCGGCAACCGTCGATCCCGTCCTTCAGGGCGGCTACGGGCGGCTCTGGCGGAAGTCCGAGATCGACGCCTTCATCGCGGCCCATGCGGCCGGGGCGCCAACCCACGGGCCGCGTCTGCGCGACCCGGACGGGCACGGGACGCATGTCGCGGCCATTGCGGCGGGCCGGGCGACGGCGCGGCAACCGGACGGGATTGCCCCAGATGCGGGGATCGTCGTCGTGATGTCGCGGCTCGACCAGACGCCGGGCAATCCCTTCTCGATCGGCTACTCGAACGCGCATGTCGATGCGCTGGCCTTTCTGCGCGGGGTGGCAGACGGAAGCACCGTGACTGGCGGGCAGCCGCGGCCGATCGCGATCAACGTGAGCCAGGGCATGAATGCGGGCGCACACGACGGGAGCACAACGCTCGAGGCGGCTTTCGACATGGCCACAGGCATGGGGCGCGACCCCGGTATCGTGATCGTGAAGTCGGCCGGGAACGAGCGTGGGCAGGCTGGCCACGCGATGAAGCGGGTATTTGACGGCGTCGAGGACCTGCGCTGGCTCAGCGGAACGCGCCTGCGCGCGATGGACTATTTCGAGGCATGGTTCGACGGGCTCGACGATATCGCCTTCGCGCTGGTCGATCCCTCGGGCAACCGCTCGACCGAAGTCTCGGTCGATGCGCGCGCCTTTTCGGGCAGCCTGGGCGGCAATCTGTGCCACATGACGATGACCGGCCCCGGGGGCCATCCCGACAACGGCCACCATCGGCTGACGATCGAGATCCACGCAAGTCCCGAACCGATCCGGCCTGGTGAGTGGCGGCTTGAAATGACCGGCCGCAGCGTCGTGAGCGACCTCGGCGCCGTCAATGTCTGGGTGGAGCGGGACCGCACCCGCGCCGTGCAGTTCCTGGTCGAAAGCGAGGAGATGACGCTGTCGGTTCCCGGCACGGCGCGCACGGTCATCTGCGTCGGCGCCTGCAACTCGAGCCTGCCCTTGCGGCTCACGGCCTCGTCTTCCTGGGGGCTGACGCGCGACGGGCGGCGCAAACCCGAGCTCTGCGCGCCGGGCATGGCCATCATCTCGGCCAAAAGCAACGAGGACGACCTTGCCGCGACTGTGGCCAAGACCGGCACATCCATGGCCGCGCCGCATGTGGCGGGTGCCCTCGCGCTGGTCCTGTCGGCCCGCGCTGCCGCGGGTCAGCCACAGTGGAATGCCGTCCAGCTTCGGAACGCGCTCGAGACCACGGCGCGGAGCGTGCCGCGGCGGCACCATCCCGGCGCGGGTTTCGGCGTTCTCGACGTCGAGGCCCTGATGCAGCGCCTGGCCTGATCGCGTGCGCTTCACCAGAGGACTTGCCATGACCCGGATGCCAAGCACGCGCGAGGTGGTCGACTTTGTCGAGGGCCTCGAGCTTCCCAAGGTTCTGGGACTGGGAGCGCTTCGCTCGACCGAGCAAGACGCACTTCCGCCACCCCATTTCAGCCGCTCCAGGGATGACGCGGTTGCGGTCGGCTCGCAGATCGCAGCCTTTGCGGAAGGGTTCGACCCTGCTCTGCGCGAGCCCATCGCTGACGCATTCCTGATCGCCCAGCTTGCGGCGGACCGGCACGTGCAAACAACGGGCGGCGGGACGCGCGACTGGTATGTCGAATATGTCCGGGTCCTTGGCGGCCTCGGTCTTGTCGACGAGGAGCGTTCCATCAACTTCAAGACCTTCTCGGGCACGGCGGTCGAGGTGCACGATGCGCTCATCCCCGTGCTGACTACCGTGATGGCGCCCGCAGTGGCCGGGGCAACGGCGCTTGTCGCCGTGCTGGAAGGGCTGGCGTCGATGGACCGCAACCGGCCCTGGATCACCCTTTTCGACCGGACGAGCCAGCGCGTCCATGCCAACCAGTTCCAGATCAGCCATGCAGCCGTCGTGGACGGGGTGCCGATGATTTCGCTCGCCGCATTCGTCCTCGACGCCAGCCGGTCCACGACGCAGGTGCTGTTCTTCCGCTTCGACGGCTCGGAGGCGCGCCTGAGCCATTTTTCGCGCCGGATGACGCTGAACATGGGGGACTTCAAGGCCGCGGCGCCTGCGCTCCGTGCAAAGCTCGGCGACCGGGTGACCGACTTCATTGCCGGGATCGAGATCTGACCATTACACACGCTGACCGACGTTCGCTTTGGGCCGAGCACGACTGCAGGGACGTCGGGCGCGGGAAGCGTCCTAGGTGAGGGCCGCGCTGCAGCCATCTGCCACTCCGACCGGCAGCTTCGGGCCGGGAGTCCCCCTTCGATGTAAGGCACGAACGGCTGTCGCGGCTGCGCAGCAATCGCCAACATAAAGGGCGGAAAGCGGCCACTCACCCGTTCCGGGCGAATGGCCGCCATCGGTCTCAGTAGGTTTCGACGATGTCGCTGTAGCTCCCGCGCAGCTGGAGCGTGACGGTCACTGCCGTGTCGTCGCGGTTGCGCCAGAACCAGCCGTGTTCGCCGGGGAACGGCGCTTCGATGCTGCCCGCGCCCTCGGTCGCGCCGCGGCCGCGGGCGTAGTCGATCGACTGACCGTCCCCATGGGCGTGCAGGTCGAAGTTGATCCGTCCGCCCTCCGCGACCCACGCGTATTCGGCCACATTGCCCGCGGCCATCACCAGCTTGATCTCGGCCGTGGCACCGGGATCGAGCGTGAAGTTGACCGTGTTCGTCCAGGCTTCCTGCGCATGGGCGGCACCGACGAACAGGCCGAAGATGTCGTCCATGAGGCTGGAGGACTGCTCGCCGTGGATCAACGCGTCCTCGGCCGCCTCGCGGGCAAGCTCCTGCTTGATCTCGCCCATCTCCGTCAGGCC
>DBBA01000333.1 GCA_002291955.1 Rhodobacteraceae bacterium UBA996
ACCTCGAACCCGTTGCGGCAGTCGATCACGGCCACGTCGGGCGCGTCGATCAGGGCGTTCCAGTCCTGCGGCGCGACGTAGGTGCCGACCCGCGCTGCGGGGTCGGCGGGGGCGCGGAGCGTGACGATTTCCTGCTTCACCCGCACCTTCAGGCGGCGGAAGGGGATCGCCTCGGCCGGGGCGGTCTTGTGGTCCATCGGGCCGAATCCGGGCCAGGCGCGGATGTGGTCGAGCACCGCGTCCACTGCGGCGGGGGGACCGGCAATGGTGCCGTTCACGCCTTCGGTCGCCAGCAGGATCGTGCCCTTCACTCCCCGGCAGCAGGCAAGCTGGGCGAGCCCGTGCCGGGCTGCCGCCGGGTCGGGCAGGGGCGCGAAGCGGTAGAAGGCGGCGACGGTGACGGACATGGGCGCGGGGATAACGCGCGGGGGACCGCGGCGGAAGGGCGGTTGACCTTTCCGTGAGGCGGGACTTAGGCAAGTGCGTCAGGGACAGGAGGGAAGCCCATGCGACCGGCGACCGAGGCGCTTGTGGTGATCGACGTGCAGAACGACTTCTGCCCCGGCGGTGCGCTGGCGGTAGTGGATGGCGACGCGGTGGTGCCGGTCATCAACGCGATGCTGCCCGAGTTCGCCGTGCGGGTGTTCACGCAGGACTGGCACCCGGCCGACCATGCATCCTTTGCTGCGAACCACCCGGGGGCCGAAGCGTTCAGCATGACCCAGATGCCCTATGGTCCGCAGGTGCTGTGGCCCGTGCATTGCGTCCAGGGCACGCCAGGGGCGCAGTTCCACCCGGGGCTGTTGACCGACCCGGCCGACCTGATCCTGCGCAAGGGCTTTCGGGCCGGAATAGACAGCTATTCGGCGTTCTTCGAGAATGACCGGACCACGCCCACGGGGCTGGAGGGCTACCTGCGCACGCGGGGGGTGGAGCGGGTGGTGATCGTCGGTCTGGCGACGGACTATTGCGTGAACTACTCGGCCGTTGATGCCGCGCGGCTGGGGTTCGGCGTCACAGTCGTGGACCGGGCCTGCCGGGCCATCGACCTGAACGGATCGCTGGCGGACGCGCGGGCCGCCATGCGTGCCGCGGGGGTGGCATTCAAATGACAAGGCATTTCCTCACAAAGTTAAATGTTCGCACGCACATCTCGACGGGAATCGCGCGACCGCATGTTGCTGCGGAGTGGGAAGGGGCGATCATTCATTTGCCTCCCAGCCGTCTCCTGCTTGGGGGCAGCGGTCCGATTGTTGCCGAAGGTGACAGGCTTACGATTTGGGGGCACGAGACTAAGGCCCACGGTGGTGGCGCTGGGCTTACTGCAGATGCAAGAGCGACGCGCGTCGTTCCGACCGTTGAAGGATTTGAAGTTACCTTGAGTGAAGTTCATTTGCTGCAGCCCCACGTAACCCAGATTGACTTGCCCAAAGGCAACGATTTGGGTGCTGTCCTAACCTCAATGCGGAAATTTGTGCTGACTCGGCTTGTCGCGCTGACACCGAGTCAGTCGGCCCAATTCGATCAACAAACAAGTGCATTGCGACGCAAGAAAAGAGAACTCCTTGATGCCTATCAGGCTCAACTGCAGACGCCGATAAATCGTGCAATACATGATGAAGACGCGCACATCGCAGCGGATTATGAGCGATGCTACACCTTGGCAGAGACACGACCATACCAGCGCGCATTCCGCCTCGCGTTAATGGATCGCTACAACGCCTGTGCAATCACGCGCATGGGGTATCCTGCCGTCCTGCAGGCGGCTCATATTGTGCCATTCAGTAAGAATTTGACGTTACGTGATGATCCTGCTAACGGATTACTCCTGCGCGCTGACATCCATCTCCTGTTTGACAGCCTGCGACTTTCCATAAACCCTTTGACTATGCAGGTTGCGGTCTGCCCTGACGCACGGGCCGCGGGGTACGGAAAGGTCGATGGGCGTGTCGTCTCGGTTACCGCAAATGAAGATTGTCTCTTGCGACACTATACTGCGTACCTCAAGCATAACGACGCCTAGCGAGCGCCTCCGCCCACGTAGCTCATAGGACCTCGCACTATGGACATCGCCACACGCGTCTGGAACCACCGCTGGAAGATCGACCCCATCGTGCGGTCGCTGATCGACACGGATTTCTACAAGCTTCTCATGTGCCAGTCGGTGTTCCGCAACCGGCGCGACACGCGGGTGACGTTCAGCCTGATCAACCGCAGTCCGCATGTGCGGCTGGCCGACCTGATCGACGAGGGCGAGTTGCGCGAACAACTCGACCACATCCGCGGGCTGCGGCTGACGCGGGGGGAATCGACCTGGCTGCGGGGGAACACGTTCTACGGCAAGCGGCAGATGTTCCGCCCCGATTTCATGGAGTGGTTCGAGGGGTTGCAGCTGCCCCCGTACCATCTGGAGCGCCGCGACGGGCAGTACGAGCTGACGTTCGAAGGCGCCTGGCCCGAGGTCATGCTGTGGGAGATCCCGGCGCTGGCCGTGCTGATGGAGTTGCGGGGCCGCGCGGTGCTGGGGCGGCTGGGGCGGTTCGAGCTGCAGGTGCTGTATGCGCGCGGGATGACCAAGCTGTGGGAGAAGATCGAGCGGATGCGCGGGATCGAGGGGCTGCGGATCGCCGATTTCGGGACGCGGCGGCGCCATTCGTTCCTGTGGCAGGACTGGGCCGTGCAGGCGATGATCGAGGGGCTGGGCAGCCGCTTCATCGGCACGTCGAACTGCCTGATCGCCCAGCGCCGGGATATCGAGGCGATCGGGACCAACGCGCACGAGTTGCCGATGGTCTATGCCGCGCTGGCCGAGACCGACGCGGAACTGGCCGAGGCACCCTATCGCGTGCTGGCCGACTGGCACGAGGAGCACGAGGGCAACCTGCGGATCATCCTGCCCGACACCTATGGCACGGCCGGGTTCCTGGAACGCGCGCCCGACTGGCTGGCCAAGTGGACCGGCCTGCGGATCGATTCGGGCGATCCGGTCGAGGGGGCGGAAACCGCGATCCGCTGGTGGCAGGCGCGTGGCGAGGACCCGCGCCAGAAGCTGGTGATCTTCTCTGATGGCCTCGACGTGGACGTGATGGAACGGCTGGCAGTGCGGTTCCGGGGCCGGGTCAAGGTATCCTTCGGCTGGGGCACGCTGCTGACGAACGATTTCCGCGGGCTGGTGGAGGGCGACGCGCTGGCGCCGTTCAGCCTGGTGTGCAAGGCGACCCATGCGAACGGGCGGCCGACGGTGAAGCTGTCGGACAACCCGAACAAGGCGACGGGTCCGGCGGACCAGATCGCGCGGTATCGCCGGGTGTTCGGCGTGGGGGCGCAGAAGCCGGTCGAGGTGGTGGTGTGACCTAGCCCAGCCACGCCTGCGCCAATGCAACGGCGCGCGCGGCGTAGGGGCGGTGGCGGGGGTCGCCCTTGGGCAGGCGGCTGATGCCCCAGCCGCAGGACGCCAGCGCGCGCAGGAGCGTGAACAGCGGCAGCGCGGTGGCGACATCGGCGGGCAGGGCGCGGCGGGTGGCGTAGCCATCCAGAGCCGCGTCGGTCAGCGCGGCACGGTCGGGGTTGTCCCAGTGCTGCACCAGCGCGGTGCCAAGGTCGTACATCCGGTCGCCGTAGCCCGCATCGTCGAAGTCGATCAGCCACAGCCGAGTGCCGTCATCCAGCAGGTTCTCGCCCAGCACATCAGCGTGGATCAGGCCGACATCACCCGGACCGCGGGCGGCCAGCGCCGTTCGGGCCGTATCGCGGGCCGCCAGAAGCAGGGTCTGTTCCGGCGCGGACAGCGCTTCATTCTGCCAGAAGCGGCCCCAGCGGGGGCTGTCGGACAGGAACGCGTCCGCATCCCAGCGGGGTCGGGCGAGCGGCGGCAGCGCAAGCGTGTCGGTCACCGCGTGCAGTCCGGCCAGCAGATGGCCCAGACGGCGGAAGTTGCCCGGGGTCGCCGCCATCGGCGCACCGTCCACCCAGGCCACCATCGAGGCGACCCGCCGGGCCCCCGGTTCGCCCAGAAGCGCGCCCGTCAGGGTGCGCAGCGGGCGCGGGCAGGGGAAACCGGCCGATGCCAGCGCCTCGGTCCACTGCAACTCGGCCTCGATCGCCGCGGGCGCCTGGTAGTCCGGGCGGTGCAGGCGCAGGGCGCCCGTGCGGCCATCGGTCAGGCGGACGCGATAGACCCTGTTCTCGCGCTCGGCCACCAGCCGCGGATGCGCGGACGGGACGCCCCAGGCATGGAGCGCGGCCAGAGCGCGTTCGTCGGTCATCTTTCCGCGGCCAGCGCCTGTGCCAGCCGGTCGAGGGCCAGATCGACCTCGGCCTCGGAAATCACCATTGGCGGGCGCAGTTTGACGATGTGGTTGGCGCGGCCCATGACGCCCGCAAGCACGCCGGTCGCGCGCATCCGGTTCACCACCCGGGCGGCCAGCGCCCCGTCGGGCGCGCCGCCGGCATCGACCAGTTCCAGTCCCAGGAACAGCCCGATCCCGCGCGCATCGGCAATCGCCGGATGGCGCAGGCTGCGCAGGCCCTTGAGCAGGCGCGCGCCCATCCGGGCGGCGTTTTCCTGCAGGCCCTCGGCGTCGATCACGCGCAGGACGGCCAGCGCGGCCGCGGCGGACACCGGGTTCCCGCCGAAGGTGTTGAAATAGGGGAACACGTCGCGGAACGCGGCCATGATGTCGGGCTTGGCCATGGCGCAGGCGACCGGGTGGCCGTTGCCCATCGGCTTGCCCATCGTCACGATGTCGGGCGCGATGCCGATCCAGTCGTGGCCCCAGAACGCCGACCCCAACCGGCCAAAGCCCGGCTGCACCTCGTCCGCGATCACCAGCCCGCCCGCGCGGCGCACCACGGCGATGGCCTGGGCCAGGAACCCGGGGTCGAGGACCGTCAGCCCTTCGTTGCAGAAGGCGGGGCACAGGATCAGCCCGGCAAAGCCCGACCCGTTGTCTTCCAGGTCGGCCACGGCGCGGGCGATGTGGGCGGCGAAGGCCAGCGCCTGCCCTTCGCGGCTGCCGCCCACCGGGGCCAGCCGGTCGGGCGCGGGCACCAGCCGGATGTGCCGGGCCGGGCCGCCGATGGGCGGGCGGCGGGCGTTCAGCTGCGACACGGCGCTGGTATTGCCGTGATAGGTGTTGTCGGTGGCGATCAGCCCCATCTTGCCGGTCGCCGCCTGGGCCATGCGGATCGCCACGTCGTTCGCCTCGGACCCGGTGCAGGTCAGGATCGCCTGCCCGATCCCGTGCGACAGCCGCCCCGCGAGGTTCTCGATCAGGTCCAGGACCAGCCCGTGCGGATAGCGGGTATGGGTGTTCAGCGTCGCCGCCTGCGTCGCGATGGCCTGCACCACCGCCGGATGGCAGTGCCCGACATGCGCCACGTTGTTGTACATGTCGAGGTAGCGCGTCCCGGCCCGGTCCCACAGCCAGACGCCCTGCCCGCGCACGATGTGCACGGGGTCGTCATAGAACGTGCTGACGTTCGGCCCCATCAGCCGCCGTCGTCTGTCCAACAGGTCCCGGGTCTCGAGGTCCACCCCTGGCCCCCTGCGTTCCGGCGTGTTTCGCCGCGTGTCACTGTCCCGGTTGCCGGTGGTAATCGCATCCTGCAACGGGGGGAAGGGCGAAAGGATCAGTCCTCGGGGTCGACCGCGCCGCGCAGGGCCTTGACGGTGCCGCGGCTCGCCTTGGCGGCGAGACGGCGGCGTTCGCTGCCCGCAGAGGGTTTCGTGGCGATGCGCCGCTTCGGGCGGTGGGTCGCGGCAAGGATCAGTTCGGCCAGACGGTCGCGGGCGATGGCGCGGTTGCGCAGCTGGCTGCGGGTGTCGTCCACCTGGATGACGATGGCGCCGTCCAGCGTCCAGCGGCGCCCCGCGAGGGTTTTCAGGCGCGACTTCACCCAGGGCGGCAGGTGCGGGCTGCGCTCGGCCTCGAACCGCAGTTCCACGGCGGTGGACACCTTGTTGACGTTCTGCCCG
>DBBA01000332.1 GCA_002291955.1 Rhodobacteraceae bacterium UBA996
TCGGTCTGACCTCGGGGCGGCTCGGCCTGTCGCCAGTCCGCATCCTCTACGCGGGCGGCGAGCGCGAGATCGCGGCCGACTGCCTGGCGGTCGCGGGCGGGTGGAACCCGGCCCTGCACCTGACCTGCCACCTGGGGGCCCGGCCTGTGTGGGACGCGCCCCGCGCCTGTTTCCTGCCGGTCGAGGGCGCGGTGCCGGGCATGGCGGTCGCCGGGGCCGCCACGGGGGTGTTCACGACCGCGGGTGCGCTGGCCCACGGCGTGGCGCGCGGGACCGAGGCGTTGGCAGCACTCGGCCGCGCCCCGGTTCCGGTGGATGTGCCGGTGGCCGAGGACCACCCGTCGGGCCTTGTGCCGCTGTGGGAGGTCACGCCCCCGAAGAAGACCGCCTGGACGCGCGCGTTCCTGGACCTGCAGAACGACGTGACGACCAAGGACATCCGGCAGGCGGCGGCCGAGGGCTACTCGCGCCCCGAGCACATGAAGCGCTACACGACGCAAGGCATGGCGACCGACCAGGGCAAGGCGTCGAACACGCCCGCCATGGCGATCCTGGCGGACGCCACCGGACAGGACATTGCGGCCACCGGCACGACGACCTTCCGCCCGCCCTGGACGCCCGTCACCATCGCCGCGATGGGGGCGGGCGGGGTCGGCCACGGCTTCGCTCCCGAACGCCGCACCACGTCCGACCGGGCGGCCCGTGCCGCGGGGGCGCCGATGATCGAGGCCGGGCTGTGGTACCGCGCCAGCTACTTCCCGCAACCCGGCGAGACGACCTGGCGGCAGTCCTGCGACCGCGAGGTGGTGATGGTGCGGACCGCCGTGGGCGTCTGCGATGTCTCCACGCTGGGCAAGATCGACGTGCAGGGGCCGGATGCAGGCGCGTTCCTGGACTTCGTCTATACCAACACGATGTCCACCCTGGCCGTGGGCCGCGTCCGCTACGGCCTGATGCTGCGCGAGGACGGCTATGTGATGGACGACGGCACCTGCGCGCGGCTGGGGGCAGGGCATTTCCTGATCACCACGACGACGGCCGCGGCAGGCGCCGTGATGAAGCACCTCGATTTCGTCGCGCAGGCGCTGCGGCCGGACCTTGATGTGGCGTTCGCGTCGGTCACCGAACACTGGGCGCAGTTTTCGGTCGCGGGACCCCGGGCGCGCGATCTGGTGAACGCGGTGCTGGATGCGCCGGTGGCGAACGAGAGCTTCCCCTACATGGCTTGCGGGCCGGTCATGGTGTCGGGCGTGGCGGGGCGGCTCTACCGCATCTCCTTCTCGGGCGAACACGCCTACGAGATCGCCGTGCCCGCGCGCCATGGCGAGGCGCTGTGGCGCCTCTTGGTCGCGCAGGCGGGGGTGCTCGGCGGCGGCCCCTACGGGATGGAGGCGCTGAACGTGCTGCGGATCGAGAAGGGCCACATCACCCACGCCGAGATCCACGGGCGCACCACCGCCGATGACGTGGGGCTGGGCCGGATGGTCAGCGCGGCAAAGGACTGCATCGGCAGGACGATGGCCGCGCGGCCGGGTTTCACCGAAGCCGGGCGCGAGCAGCTGGTGGGGCTGGTCCCGGCGGGAGCGTCGAAGGAGATCATGGCAGGCGCGCATCTGTGGCGCCCGGGCGAGGCGCGGGTGCCCGCGAACGACCAGGGCTATGTGACCTCGGCCGGGTTCTCGCCCACGCTCGGGCACCTGGTCGCGCTGGCGTTCCTGAAGGACGGCCGCGCGCGTCATGGCGAGACGGTCGTGGCCCTTGATGCGCTGCGCGGGGTGGAAACGCCCGTCCGCGTCGGGCCGCCCTGCCTGGTGGACTCGGACGGAGGGAGACTGCGTGGCTAGGCTTCTGCCCCTTCCCCCGGCCGAAGGACTGGGCCTGCCGGTCGAGATCGGCGGCGTCCGTCTGACCGCGCCCGATCCCGGCCCCCTGACGCTGGTCGCGCCGTTCCGCGGGCAGGACAGCGCGGTGGCCGCGGCGCTGCGGTGCGCGCTCGGGTTCGACCTGCCCGGTCCGGTCGAGACGCGGACCGGCGCGGGCGCCCGCGCCATCTGGTTCGGCTGGCGGCAGGGGCTGGTCATGGGGGCAGCGCTGGCGCCGGGTGTCCTCGACGGGATCGCCGCGGTCACCGACCAGTCGGACGGCTGGGCGGCCTTCCGGCTCGACGGTTCCGGCACGGACAGGGTGCTGGCGCGCCTTACCCCCCTCGACCTGCGCCCGCATGCCTTCCCGCCCGGGCGAACGGCGCGCACGCTGATCGGCCACATGGCCGCGAGCGTCACCCGGTGGGCCCCGGACAGCTGCGACATTCTGGTGTTCCGGTCGATGGCGGGCACGGCGGTGCACGACCTGACCACCGCGATGGCGCGGGTCGCCGCCCGGACGGCGACCCGCGGCTGACGCCGCGGGTCAGATGGCCGCGGGCCAGGGCCCGCGACACCCTTCCTGTCGGCTCCGCCCTGCGGGCTCCGCCTCCGCCCAAGGTATTTGGGCAAGGGTGAAGGGATCATGCGCTTCATCCTGTCCCATGCATCCCCGCCGGAGGCCGCCCGAGGCGGCGCATGGGCGCCGCCGAGAGGAAAGGTGTCGCGCGGCCCGGCCCCGGGCCGCGCGTCCGCGTGCAGGCGGTAGACGGGACCGCGCGCGCGGGCGATACTCGTGCCCATGAATCTCCCCCCTGGCTTTGTCGACGAGTTGCGCGCGCGCCTGACGCTGTCCAGCGTCGTGGGCCGCAAGGTCACCTGGGACCGCAAGAAATCCAACGCGGCCAAGGGCGACTGGTGGGCGCCCTGTCCGTTTCACCAGGAAAAGACGGCGAGCTTCCATGCCGACGACCGCAAGGGGTTCTATTACTGCTTCGGGTGCCAGGCGAAGGGCGATGTCATCGGCTTTGTCCGCGAGACCGAGAACCTGTCCTTCCTCGAGGCCGTGGAACGGCTGGCGCGCGAGGCCGGGATGGCCACGCCTGCGCCCGACCCGCAGGCCGCGGCGCGCGCCGACCGGGCATCGCAGCTTGTCGCGGTCATGGAACAGGCCGTGCGCCACTATCGCATGCTCCTGCGGTCGGGCGCGGGGGGGGCGGCGCGCGACTACCTGGCCGGGCGGGGCCTGACGGGCGATGCGCTCGACCGCTGGGAGATCGGCTTTGCCCCGGACGGGGGACAGGCGCTGTGGTCGCACCTGACGGGCGCGGGCGTGGCCCCCGACCTGATCATCGAGGCGGGCCTCGCCCTGCCCGCCGAGGGCGGCAAGCCACCGTGGGACCGGTTCCGCGACCGCATCCTGTTCCCGATCCGCGACGGGCGCGGCCGCGCCATCGCCTTCGGTGGCCGCGCCATGCAGAAGGACGCGCGCGCCAAGTACCTGAACTCGCCCGAGACGCCGCTCTTCGACAAGGGATCGACGCTGTACAACCTGGGGCCTGCGCGCGAGGCGGCGGCCAAGGGTGCACCGGTGATCCTGGCCGAGGGCTACATGGACGTGATCGCCCTGGCCGAGGCCGGGTTCCCGGGCGCCGTCGCGCCCCTCGGCACTGCCGTGACCGACCGCCAGCTCGACCTGTTGTGGCGCCTCGCGCCCGACCCCGTCGTGTCGCTTGACGGCGATGCGGCAGGCCAGCGCGCCGCAGGCCGGGTCATCGACCTGGCCCTGCCGCGCCTTTCCCCCAGCCGCACGCTGCGCTTTGCCGTGCTGCCCGGTGGCCTCGACCCCGACGACCTGATCCGCGCGCAAGGGCCTGCCGCGATGCAGACGGTGCTCGACGCCGCCCGGCCGCTGGTCGATGTGCTGTGGCAGCGGCGCACCGACAGCGTCGACACCGCCACGCCCGAGGCGCGTGCAGCGCTGGACACCGCCCTGCGCGCCGATGTCGCCCGCATCGCCGATGCCGGGCTGCGGACGCAGTACGAGCGCGAGATGCGCGACCGGCTGTGGGCGCTGTTCCGCCCGGCCCAGGGCACCGGTGCCCGGTCGCGGGCGACCGCACGGCGGGGGCAGCAGGCCCCGGCCGCGACGACCCCGCTTGCATCCACCCGGGTCTCGCTGCTGGCGGCCGATGCCGACGCCGACCATGTGCGCGAGGCGGTGATCCTTGCGGCGCTGGTGGCCCATCCCGACCTGCTGGCCGATCACCTGTCGGACCTGGAACGGACCGACTTCACCGGGCCGGGCCACGCGGCGATCGCCGCCGCGCTGTTGCGCCATGCGGCGCTGGACGACCACGCCCGCGCGGGGGCCATGGCGCTGGACCTCGGGCAGGGAAGACTCGACGGCCTTGCGGCCCTGCCGCATGTCCGTCTGGCGCGCGGTGCCCGGGCGGGCGACCCGCCCGAGGACGCTCGCGCCTGTCTGGCCGAGGCGTTCGCCCGGCTGCACGCGACCCGCGGCGCGCGGGCCGAGGTGGCCGAGGCGGAAGCCGACATCGCGGCAGCGGCCGACGAGGTGCTGACGCGGCGCCTGGCCCAGGCGGCACAGCGCCGGACCGCGGCCGACCGCGGCGCGGGCGAGGACAGCGTGGAGACGGTGCGGGCCGAGAACGGGGTGGACCTGCCGCGGCACGAGAAGGACGCGATGGACCGGCTGACGGCCGAACTTCTGGGGCGCGCGCTGCCGCCGCCGCGGCGCCCGGGCTAGGCCACGGGGCGTTGCGGCGTGCAGAGCGGGCGCGCGTTGCGCCCGCGGCGCCCCGGGGTTGTGCAACCCCACCCCCCGGACCCATATGCAGACGCGGGCAAGGGCTGTGCGAATCGGTGAGTCGCGCTAAGTCCCTGTCAGCGCCCGGCCGCGAATCACGCGCGGCCCCTCGACCCCGCGTGCTGTCACCGCCGAAGGAGCCCCGTATGGCCGCCAAGGACACCGACGACATCAAGACCGAACAGTCCGACGGGGACATGCTGCTCGACATGTCCCAGGCCGCGGTCAAGAAGATGATCGCCGATGCCCGGGAACGCGGCTACATCACCTACGACCAGCTGAACGCGGTCCTGCCGCCCGACCAGGTGTCGTCCGAGCAGATCGAGGACGTGATGTCGATGCTGTCCGAGATGGGCATCAACGTCATCGAGAATGACGAGGCCGACGAGGACGCCGAGCCCGCGACCGGCACCGATGTGGTCGAAACCTCGACCTCCCGCGAACTGGCCGTGGCAACGGCGGCGGGCGAGACGCTCGACCGCACCGATGACCCGGTGCGGATGTACCTGCGCGAGATGGGGTCGGTCGAGCTTCTGTCGCGCGAGGGCGAGATCGCCATCGCCAAGCGGATCGAGGCCGGCCGCAACACGATGATCGCGGGGCTCTGCGAAAGCCCGCTGACGTTCCAGGCGATCACCATCTGGCGTGACGAACTGTTGTCCGAAGAGATCCTGCTGCGCGACGTGATCGACCTCGAGGCGACCTTCGGCCGCTCGATGGACGACGAGGACGGTCCCGTGGTCGAGGGGCTGGACGACGCGGGCGAAGCGCGGCCCGGTGCGGGTGGCGGCGGCGAGGAGTTCGACGCCGACGGCAATCCCCTGCGGCGCGAGGATGACGACGAGGACGACGAACAGGCCAACATGTCGCTCGCCGCGATGGAGGCCGCGCTGAAGCCCAAGGTGCTGGAGATCCTCGACCGGATCGCCCAGGACTATGGCGAACTCGCCGAGATGCAGGACATGCGCATGTCGGCCACCCTGAACGAGGACAACTCGTTCTCGGTCGCGGACGAGAGTGCCTATCAGAAGCTGCGGTCGGAAATCGTCGTGCTGGTGAACGAGCTGCACCTGCACAACAACCGGATCGAGGCGCTGATCGACCAGCTCTACGGCATCAACCGCCGCATCATGTCGATCGATTCCAACATGGTGAAGCTGGCCGACCAGGCCCGCATCAACCGGCGCGAGTTCATCGACGACTACCGCGGTTACGAGCTTGATCCCACCTGGCCCGACCGGATGAAGAAGAAGCCCGGCCGCGGCTGGCAGGCGCTGTTCGAACGGTCCGGCGACAAGGTGGACGACCTGCGCGCCGAGATGGCCCAGGTCGGCCAGTATGTGGGCGTGGACATCAGCGAATTCCGCCGCATCGTCTCCCAGGTCCAGAAGGGCGAGAAGGAAGCCCGCCAGGCCAAGAAGGAAATGGTCGAGGCGAACCTGCGGCTCGTGATCTCCATCGCCAAGAAATACACGAACCGCGGGCTGCAGTTCCTGGACCTGATCCAGGAAGGCAACATCGGCCTGATGAAGGCGGTGGACAAGTTCGAGTATCGCCGCGGCTACAAGTTCAGTACCTACGCGACATGGTGGATCCGGCAGGCGATCACCCGGTCCATCGCCGACCAGGCCCGCACCATCCGCATCCCCGTCCACATGATCGAGACGATCAACAAGCTGGTGCGGACGGGCCGCCAGATGCTGCACGAGATCGGCCGCGAGCCCACGCCCGAGGAACTGGCCGAGAAGCTGCAGATGCCGCTCGAGAAGGTCCG
This sequence comes from Rhodobacteraceae bacterium UBA996, assembly GCA_002291955.1. Taxonomy (GTDB): domain Bacteria; phylum Pseudomonadota; class Alphaproteobacteria; order Rhodobacterales; family Rhodobacteraceae; genus UBA996. Next base: position 6,467 of record DBBA01000332.1, read on the forward strand.
CAAGGTGATGAAGATCGCCAAGGAACCGATCTCGCTCGAGACCCCCATCGGGGACGAGGAGGACAGCCAGCTTGGCGACTTCATCGAGGACAAGAACGCGGTCCTGCCGCTGGACAGCGCGATCCAGGAGAACCTGAAGGAAACGACGACCCGGGTGCTGGCGTCGCTGACCCCGCGGGAGGAGCGGGTGCTGCGGATGCGGTTCGGGATCGGGATGAACACGGACCATACCCTGGAAGAGGTCGGCCAGCAGTTCAGCGTGACCCGCGAGCGGATCCGGCAGATCGAGGCGAAGGCGCTGCGGAAACTGAAGCACCCCAGCCGCAGCCGGAAGCTGCGCAGCTTCCTGGACGAGTAGGGGCGCCGATGTCGCTCTGGTCCCGACTTTTCGGTGGCGGTGGTGGCGCGGCGAAGCCGGGGCACGCGACCGAGACCTACAAGGGCTTCACGATCACCCCCGACCCGATGCGGGAAGGACCGCGGTTCCGGATCCGGGGGCATGTGTCCAAGGAGGTGGGGGGCGAGGTGCGGACCCAGACCTTCATCCGGGCCGATACGCTGGAATCCGAGGACGCGGCGGTGGCGGCCACGCTGGGCAAGGCCCGGCAACTGATCGACGAGCAGGGCGACCGGCTGTTCGGGTGAGGCGCCCCCCAGCACGCCCGTGGGGGACACCAGAAGCCCCCCGTTGGCCCCGGACCCTGGTATGTGCACATGTGCACAAACGTACAAATTATTGATATCGTTTGAGATTATGTGTGCACGGTAGGGTTTGGTTTACTTTCGTGACCGAAACCTTCGCCCCCCGTGCGTTGCGGCGTGCATTGCGTCTCGTCCCCTGAGACGCACCCCATTCGCGGCAACCCGTGGCTGCCAGACCCTCGCCCGTCTCGACTATAATGCCTTGCGCGGGCGGAGCGTTGCGACCTCAGACTGCGAATGGTTTGCGTAGGTGTCCCATGTTGGCGTGTAGTCGTCGGCCTGATTGCCCCAAACTGTCCAGCCGAGGCGGGGACCGCGCGCGAACATCTCCAGTCGCGGGCCGTTGCTGCACCCTTCGATCAGCGCATACTGCTCATCGGGTTTGCGGCTGTGCTCGCGCTTCTGGGTGGAGATGATGTTCTCCTGCGTCCGCCCGAGTTGCAGGGTGTTGGCGTTCTTGCCGCGCACGCCTACTTCTAGCGCAGGCGGTAACGGCCATTTCCCAAGAACTCGAGGAAGCCACCATCACGGAGAACCTGTAGCTGTTGTCGTATCTTTGGACGAACGTTGTTGTTCCGCGGATAGACCGCCGCAAGCTCTTGTTCGAAGCAATAAACATCCGCGAGTGAGAAATCGGATTGACCCATGTTTTGCAGGCATCGCATGACTTCGAGAAGCCAGCCGCGCGCATCGCCGCGCTTCTCTTGGATGAAGCGCAAGCGGTTCCATTCTTCAAGGACATGACTTCTGTTGCGGACAATGCCGCTTTGGATAACTGCAATCTGGCCTGATGCAGGAATCCGGTCCAGCAAGATGTTGGAACCCACCCATCCCGCGCGCCTAGCTGTCAGGCTCAGGGGCGCGCGTCGCTCGATCGCCTGTGGAACGAAGAAATAGCGCGGGACAACCTTGAGATTCTCGACCGTTCGCCGCTTCCGATTGTACTGTAGCAGAATGAGATTTGGGGATGTATCCGACCTAAGTCGATTAATCTTTGTCTCGTAGGCTCCATCCATCACTTTTCGGCCAAACGCTCTGCTCTGGCTCTTCAATTCGTATTGGTCGCCACACTCAGTGCAGTACAGATCGGCGACGGGCTTGTTTGCCGTATATCGGTTCAGCCGTGGACAACCGCAATTGAGGCAGAACATGTTTGTTCCCGCCCAGTCTTCAGTTTCGACCCGTGCGGTCTGGCTCGCGCTTTCGAAGGGCGTCGCTGCTTCACTGAATCCGATCCTCATCGAGGGACGGTGCGCGCTATGAATGTGAGATCGCCGGTAGAATCAGGAACGAGCCTGCCCATAACCTCATAGAGAGGTTTGTCGTCGGCTTCCTTGGATGATTGTAGGACCGTCCACGAACCATCTGCAAGTGGCTCGATGGTCACCGTTCTATCCTCGACGGAAACGGGTGAGATATCCCGCGCCTCACATGCGGGACACTCGTCATCACAACTGCAAGACCAGTCGCTGTCCCATGTCTCGCCGCAATACGGGCAGACGTAAACGTTATTGTACCATGCCACGAGAGGCTACTTTCTGATCCCTGTATTGCGAAGCCCGCGGAACCCCGAGTGGCAACCATCAAGCAAAGGCTAATGGCGAGATGCTGTTGCAGCAAGCCCTCTGTGGCGCGACCGCGCGGTGAACCTGCCCGCGCGCCGGGACGACACGTTCAGGAAGGCCCCGCGCGAAGCGGACCGGGGGGCACAGGGGGCGCTGGACCTCTAGCCCCGACCCGCGTCGGCATGGTTCGGGGATCGGGGGGGAAAGGGATCCCCGCCTTCGCGGGGATGACAGCGGGGCGAACATGGCAGCGGAGCGGGGATGACAGGGGAGCGGGGATGACGGGGCAGCGGGGATGACCGGGGGTGCTGACAGGCGCGCGCGTTGCGGCAGCGCCCCCGCCGCTACGCCGCCAGGTCCACCCAGACCGGCACATGGTCCGACGGCTTGTCGCGGCCCCGCTCGTCGCGGTCTACCCCTGCGTCCTGCAGCAGGTCGGCGGCCTGGGGCGACAGGAGCAGGTGGTCGATGCGGATGCCGTCGTCGCGGTCCCAGGCGCCGGCCTGGTAGTCCCAGAAGGTGAAGGGACCGAGGCCGGTGGGTTGGCGCGACCGGATCGCGTCGGTCCAGCCGTCGTGCAGGATGCGGCGGAAGGCGGCGCGGCTGTCGGGGAGCGCCAGCGCGTCCGCGACCCAGGCGGCAGGGCGCTTCGCATCCGCGTCCTGCGGGATCACGTTCCAGTCGCCCGCCAGCACCACCGGTTCCTCGGTCGCGCGCAGGGCGCGCGCGCGGGCGCGGAGCCGCTCCATCCAGGCGAGCTTGTAGGCGAACTTGTCGCCCGGCGCGGGGTTGCCGTTGGGCAGGTAGAGGCCGCACAGCCGCACCGCGCGGGTGCCGATCACCGTGCCTTGGGTCCACCGGGCCTGCAGGTCGGTGTCATCGCCGGGCAGGCCGCGGGCGATG
>DBBA01000142.1 GCA_002291955.1 Rhodobacteraceae bacterium UBA996
CGGGCGGTCAGGTCGAGGGGCGTGCGCGCGGGGTTGTCGTCGCGGGTGACGGGACCGGGTGACAGGGCGGCCAGGTCATGGTCGAGTGCCGCGCGCTGGGCCGGGCGCAGGGTCTTGCCGTGGCGGCGGCCGTAGAAGTTGCGCCATTCGGGTGCGGCGGGGGAGTCGGGGTCGGTCATGGGCGCGCGGGGTCGCACCCGACGGGACCCGCGTCAAGGCGGGCGGGGAGCGCGGCGGGGGTTTCACACCCCCGCACCCCCGTGGGATACTTGGGGCACATCGAAGCAGGGAGAGGCAGGTCATGATTACGATCTATGGCGCGGCGCGGTCGCGGGCGACGCGGAACATCTGGTTCCTGAAGGAATGTGGCGCCGAATGGCGGCATGTGCCGGTGGTGCAGCATTACCGTGCCGACCGGGCACCGGGAGAGTGGCACACGCGCAGCCCCGAGTTCCTGGCGCTGAGCCCGGAGGGGGCGATTCCGGTGCTGGAGCATGACGGGCTGGTGCTGGGCGAAAGCCTCGCGATCAACCTGTATCTGGCCGAGGTCGTGGGCGGCGACATGGGGCCGCGCGGTGCGGCCGAGCGGGGGCGGATGGTGGCGGCGGCGCTGTATGCGGCGACCTCGGTCGAGACACAGGCGATCCGGATCCTGTACACCCACATGGACGGCAAGGCCGACACCGACGCGGGCCGCGCCGAGATCGACGCCGCCTGTGTGGCGCTGCGCCGCCCGCTGGCCGTGCTCGAGGCGCGGATCGCGGCCGAGGGGCACCCCGTGGGCGGGCGCTTCACGGTGGCCGATGTGAACCTGGCCGAGGTGCTGCGCTATGCGCAGGGGGCCCCGGGGCTGATCGCGGAGTTTCCCGCCGTGGCGGCGTGGCTTGCGGCGGCCCAGGCGCGGCCCGCGTTCCGCGCTATGTGGGCGATGCGCGAGGCGGAGCCTGCCTGAGGCGGACCCGTCTGAAGGCGCGGCGTCAGGCGCGCAGCACCTCGGCCGGCAGGTCGATCACCGTGCCCCAGCCCGCGCAGCGCTGGGGCAGGTCGCCCGGCGGCCAGCGGTCGCTCACGAACACGCCGATGTCGGACAGCGCGGCGATGCGCGCAGGCGCGGTGCGGCGGAACTTCGTGTGGTCGGCCACCAGCATCTTGCCCCGCGCGTGGCGCAGCACCGCGCGGGACACCGCGACCTCGCGCAGGTCGAAGTCGAGAAGGTCGCCGTCCTCGTCCAGCGCGGAGCAGCCGATCACCGCCCAGTCCAGCTTGAACCGGCTGACCGTCTCGGCCGCGAGATCGCCGATCAGGCCGCCGTCGGTGCGGCGGAGCGTGCCGCCGGTCACCAGCACCTCGCAGGCGGGGCATTCGGCCAGGATGTTGGCGACGTTCACGTTGTTGGTCACCACCAGCAGGTCCCGCCGCGCGACCAGGGCACGGGCCACCGCCTCGGTCGTGGTGCCGATGCCGAGGAACAGCGAGGACCCGTCGGGGATGTGCAGCGCGGCGCGGCGACCGATCCCGGCCTTGGCCTCGGCGTTCAGGGCGCGGCGGTCGGCGTAGCCGATGTTGGTGGTCCCGGACGGCAGCACCGCGCCGCCGTGCACCCGGTCGAGGCGCCCGGCCTCGGCGAGGTCCGCAAGGTCGCGGCGGATCGTCTGCAGGGTGACGCCGAAGTGTTCGGCCAACCCTTCGACGGTCACCCGGCCTTCGCGGCGGGCGATGTCGAGGATCACGGGATGGCGGAAGCTCTGGGACACCGGCCCTCGACGGAAAGCGAACAGGAACGCGCGCAGACTTCTTTCCTTTGTGCGCGGATCGCGCTACTCCGTCAAGCAAAGGCGGTACAGCCGGGGAGAGACGGGCATGACCACGCCCATTGCGGCAGGCACGGACGGCCTGTGCGACCTGTTCGTGATCGGTGGCGGGATCAACGGCTGCGGGATCGCGCGGGATGCCGCGGGGCGCGGGCTGAAGGTGGTTCTCGCCGAGATGAACGACCTGGCGTCGGCCACGTCGAGCGCGTCCACCAAGCTGTTCCACGGCGGCCTGCGCTACCTCGAATACTTCGAGGTGCGGCTGGTGCGCGAGGCGCTGATCGAGCGCGAGACGCTGCTGGTCGCGATGCCGCACATCAGCTGGCCGATGCGGTTCGTGCTGCCCTATCACCCCGACATGCGGTTCGAGGGGTCGACGCCGACCTCGCGCATCCTGAACACGGTGATGCCCTGGATGAAGGGGCGGCGCCCGGCCTGGCTGATCCGGCTGGGGCTGTTCCTGTACGACAACCTGGGCGGGCGGAAGATCCTGCCCGGGACGCGGACCCTGCGCCTGCCCGGCACGCCGGAAGGGGCGGCGCTGGAGCCGCGGTTTGCCCATGCCTACGAATACTCGGATGCGTGGGTCGAGGATTCGCGGCTGGTGGTGCTGAACGCGCGCGATGCCGAGGCGCGGGGCGCGACGATCCTGACCCGCACCAAGGTGATCGAGGCGCGGCGGGATGCGGGCCATTGGGTGGTGACGGTCGAGGATCGCGGGACCGGCGCGCGGCGCGACGTGCGCGCGCGGATGCTGGTCAATGCGGGCGGGCCCTGGGTCGGCGACGTGATCCGCACCAAAGTGCGGTCGAACGCGACCGACGGGGTGCGGCTGGTGCGCGGGTCGCATATCGTGACCAAGCGGCTTTACGACCACGACAAGTGCTATTTCCTGCAAGGCGAGGACGGGCGGATCATCTTCGCGATCCCCTACGAGACGGATTTCACCCTGATCGGCACGACCGATGCCGAGCACGACGACCCCGACCGGGCCCCCGTCTGCACAGAGGCCGAGCGCGATTACCTGATCGCCTTTGCCAACCGCTACCTCAAGCGCAAGATCGGCCCCGCGGATGTGGTGTGGAGCTATTCCGGCGTCAGGCCCCTGTATGACGATGGTGCGAAGTCCGCGACGGCGGCGACGCGCGACTATGTGCTGAAGGTGGATGATGCGGGCGGCGCGCCGGTGCTGAACTGCTTCGGCGGCAAGATCACGACCTACCGTCGGCTGGCGGAACATGCGCTGGAAAAGATCGTGCCGTTCTTTCCGGGAACTCCGGGACCATGGACCGCGCGGGTGCCGCTGCCGGGGGGCGATTTCCCGGTGGACGGGTTCGACCGGCTGGTGGAAGGGCTGCGCGCGGCCCATCCGTTCCTGACCGACCGCTGGGCGCGGCGGCTGGTGCGCGCCTATGGCACGGAGGCGGCGCAGATGCTGGCCGGTGCGCAGGACGTCGCGGATCTGGGCGAGGATCTTGGCGCGACGCTGACTGGGCGCGAAGTTGCGTGGCTCATGGACCACGAATACGCGCGGACCGCCGAGGATGTGGTCTGGCGGCGGTCCAAGCTGGGGCTGCGCCTGGACGCGGGGCAGATCGCCCGGCTGGACGCTGTCATGGCCGTGCAACGGGCGGCCGGGCGGGCCGCGGCGGAATAGGGTCCGCAAACGGACCGACGGGGGAGGGGACCATGACCGGGCATGTGCTGGCCATCGACCAGGGCACGACATCGACGCGCGCCATCGTCTTTGACGGGGCCATGCGGCCGGTGGCCAGTGCGCAGGAGGAGTTCGCCCAGCATTTTCCCGCGTCCGGCTGGGTCGAGCATGACGCCGACGACCTGTGGGGCACCACGGCCGCCACCTGCCGCGGCGCGATCGAGCGGGCGGGCCTGCGCGCGGCCGACATCGCCGCCATCGGCATCACCAACCAGCGCGAGACGACGCTGGTCTGGGACCGCGCGACGGGACGGCCGATCCACCGCGCCATCGTCTGGCAGGACCGCCGGACGTCGGACTATTGCCGGAGCCTGCGCGAGGCGGGGCACGACCGGCTGATCACGGCGCGGACGGGGCTGCTGGCGGACCCGTATTTCTCGGGCACGAAGCTGAAATGGATCCTCGACCATGTCGCGGGCGCGCGCGACCGCGCGGCGCGGGGGGAACTGGCGTTCGGCACGGTGGATAGCTGGCTGATCTGGAACCTGACGGGGGGCCGCGTCCACGCGACCGACGCCACGAACGCCGCCCGGACGCTGCTGTACGACATCCACAGGGGGGAATGGAGCGCCGAGATCTGCCACCTGTTCGGCGTGCCCATGGCGATGCTGCCCGAGGTGCGCGACTGCGCGGCCGAGTTCGGCGTGACGCGGGCCGACCTGTTCGGTCGGGAAATCCCGATCCTGGGCGTCGCGGGCGACCAGCAGGCCGCGACCATCGGGCAGGCGTGCTTTGCCCCCGGCATGATGAAGTCGACCTATGGCACCGGGTGTTTTGCGCTGCTGAACACGGGCGACACGGCGGTGGCGTCGTCGAACCGGCTGCTGACCACCATTGCCTACCGGCTGGACGGGCGGGTGACCTATGCGCTGGAGGGGTCGATCTTTGTGGCCGGTGCCGTGGTGCAGTGGCTGCGCGACGGGCTGAAGATCATCCGCGCGGCGGGCGAGACCCAGGGGCTGGCCGAGGCCGCCGATCCGGCGCAGGGGGTTGTTCTGGTGCCGGCCTTTGTGGGCCTGGGCGCGCCCTACTGGAACGCGGATTGCCGCGGGGCGGTGTTCGGATTGACGCGCAACTCGGGCCCGGCCGAAATGGCGCGGGCGGCCCTGGAGAGCGTGGGTTTCCAGACGCGCGACCTGCTGGAAGCGATGCAGGCGGACTGGACCGCACGGGGCGCGCGGTCCACGCTGCGGGTCGATGGCGGCATGTCGGCGAGCGACTGGACGATGCAGTTCCTGGCCAACATCACCGGGGCGCCCGTGGACCGGCCCCGGGTGCTGGAGACGACGGCGCTGGGGGCGGCGTGGCTGGCGGGGCATCGGGCCGGCGTCTGGCCGGGGCAGGACGGGTTCGCACGGGACTGGGCGCTCGAGCGGACCTTTGCACCTGCGATGGACGGTGCCGCGCGTGAGGCGCGCTATGCGGCGTGGAAGCGGGCGGTGGCCGCGACACTGGCGTTCTGATCTGTCATGCGCCTGTCATGCCCTGCGGGCAGGGCAGGGCGGGGGGCGCTGCCCCCAGGGCGCGCGGGCCGCGCGCCTCCCCCCGGGGTATTTGGGAGAGGATGATGGACGTGGCGGCAGAGACCGGTGGGGCGGCGTCGGCAAGCCCGGCGGCGCGGGGCAGCGTGGCCGAGGTGTTCGCTGCATTCCTGCGGCTTGGGTGCACGTCCTTTGGCGGACCGGTGGCGCATCTGGGCTATTTCCGGACCGAGTTCGTGGAGCGGAGGCGGTGGCTGGATGACGCGGCCTATGCCGATCTGGTGGCGCTGTGCCAGTTCCTGCCGGGACCGGCATCGAGCCAGACGGGCTTTGCGCTGGGGCTGATGCGGGCGGGTTGGGGCGGTGCGCTTGCGGCGTTCCTGGGGTTCACGCTGCCATCGGTCGTGTTGCTGGTGGCCTTCGCCTGGGGCGCATCTGCCCTGGCCGGGCCGGTGGCGACGGGTGCAATCACCGGGTTGAAGATCGTGGCGGTGGCGATCGTCGCGCAGGCTGTCTGGGGCATGGCGCGCTCGCTCGCCCCCGATGGTGTGCGCGCAGGCATCGCCGTTGCGGCGGTGGCGCTTCTGGCGGCAGTGCCAGGGGCCGTGGGGCAGGTGGCCGCCATCGGGATGGGGGCTGCGCTGGGCCTTGCCCTGCTGCGCACCGAAGGCGCGGCGGGCGGGGCGGCGGCGCAGTTTCCGGTGTCGCGCGGTGTTGCGCTTGGGGCGCTGGTCGCGTTTCTGGGGTTGCTCGTCCTTTTGCCGCTCCTGCTGCCGGGCACCCTGGCGGATGCCATGTACCGCGCAGGCGCGCTGGTGTTCGGGGGCGGGCATGTGGTGCTGCCGCTCCTCGCCGACGGGGTTGTCGCGCCAGGGCTGGTGACCGAGGCCGAGTTCCTCGCCGGTTACGGCGCGGCGCAGGCGGTGCCGGGGCCCCTGTTCACCTTTGCGTCCTATCTGGGCGCGGTGGCGGGGGGCGTGACCGGAGCGCTGGTCGCCACGGTCGCGGTGTTCCTGCCGGGGTTCCTGATCCTGATCGCGGCGCTGCCGTTCTGGGACGCCTTGCGCCGGGCGCCGGTTGCGCAGGGGGCAATGCGGGGGGCCAATGCGGCGGTGGTGGGGATTCTGGGTGCGGCGCTGTACGCCCCGGTGTTCACCGCAGGCGTGACGGGGATGCCGTCCTTTGCGCTGGCGCTCGCGTGTTTTGTCGCGCTGGTCGTGTTCCGCCAGTCACCCTTGCGGGTGGTCGCCCTGGCCGCGGCGGGTGGCGCGGGGCTGGAGTTGCTCGCCATCGCCGGGTGACAGGCCGTAAGCGCCCACTAGCCGCCAGACGTGCTCCGGGATCATCGTCTTCATCCGGCGGGGCAGGGCGTGGCGCAGGTGCAGGACCGTCTCGATCGCCTTCATCTCGACCCGGGCGCGGGCGAATTCCAGGCCCCGGGGGCCGATGCGCGGCTGCAGGAAGGCCACGATGGGCCGCGCCCAGTCGGGGATCGAGCGCAACGGCAAGCCTCCCGCCGCCCGTGCGGTGTTGGCCATGAAGCCCGCGACCGCGCCGCGGCGACGCCCCTTAGAGGTCAGCGGCCGGGTCGCCAGCCGCCCGTCCAGAAGGCGCAGAAGCTCGGCACCGCGGTCGTTGCGCACGATCAGCCACTGGTCGCCGTCGCCGCCCATGTAGCCCACGGTGATGTCGGCCAGCCGGTTGGTGTAGTCCACGCAGGTCTTGCAGGTGAGCGGGAAGAAATCCGCTGGCAGCTTCGAGATCGGCAGGCGCAGGAACGGCACCGTGCGCGGCGCGCGGCCATCGTCGAAGCGCAGTTCCACCCGGTAGTCGGCGCGGAATTCCAGGTAGCTCATCGTCTCGGGCCGCGGGTCGAGCAGGTTCAGGAACTGATGGAACCGGTCGGTGGTGGTGTTGTCGGAACAGGGCGTGCCGATGACCGTGATGCTGTCGAAGCCAAGCTCCGCCTCCAGCGCGCGCAGCGCGTGCACCTGGCAGGGGATGCCCACGATGGCGATGCGCCGGTGGCCCGCGGCGCGGACGGGATCGAGAAGCGCGAGCGTGGGCGAGAAGCCCATGCGCATCCCCCGGCAGTCGGCCATCCGGGCGGGGTCGGTCACGATCACCGGCATCGGCTTCCAGCGGTCGGCGGGGTCGGGGGCGGTGGCGATGACGGCGGTGACCGCGCCGGTTTCCAGGAGGCGCGCGGCGAGCGCGGTGGTGATGCCCGTCCACTGGGCGCCGGGGGCCGCCGGGGTCAGGCGGGCGCGCAGCATGGTGCGAGTGACACCGAAGAACGCCTCGTCCCCGGTCGCGGCCCCTTCGCGCCCGTGCACCCGGGCTTCCAGCGCGGGGTAGGACGGCCGCAGGAACTGGCAGGCCCGCCCGCAGGCGCGGCTGTCGGCCAGCCGCGACACGCCGCAGTCGGTGCACAGGCCCGGGCGGGCCGCGCCGGTCAGGACGGGGGCGACAAGGCCGGGGTCGGAAATGGTGTCCTTCATCGCCGTGCAGCCTGCCACAGGCCCGGCGCATCGGGAAGCGGAATGTCAACCGGGATTGACATGTCGCTGTCAGCCTCGCCTCCCCGATTAGAACGGTTCCAATCCTTGACGCAGGACCCGCCCGCGCGCATATCTGACCTATCCACTCAGGGAACCCGCGCCCATGTTCATCCAGACCGAATCGACGCCGAACCCGGCGACGCTGAAGTTCCTGCCCGGCCAGACCGTGCTGGACGCCGGGACCGCCGACTTCGCGTCCGCCGACGCGGCCGCGGCCTCGCCGCTGGCCACCCGCATCTTCACGGTGCCGGGCGTGACGGGCGTGTTCTTCGGGCACGACTTCGTCACCGTGACCAAGGCCGAGGGGCAGGACTGGGCGCACCTGAAGCCCGGCATCCTGGGCGCGATCATGGAGCATTTCACCTCTGGCCAGCCGGTCATGGCGGGTGGCGGCGGTGGTGGTGCGGGGCACGCGGCCCATGACGGGCCGGATTCGGCGATCGTGGGCCAGATCAAGGAACTGCTCGACACCCGCGTGCGGCCTGCCGTGGCGCAGGACGGCGGCGACATCACGTTCCACGGGTTCGACCGGGGCGTGGTGTACCTGCACATGCAGGGCGCCTGCGCGGGCTGCCCGTCCTCGACCCTGACGCTGAAGATGGGTATCGAGAACCTGCTGCGGCACTACATCCCGGAAGTGACCGAGGTCCGGCCGGTTGCGGCCTGACCGACTGACGCTGGGCTTCGACACGTCGGCCGCGCACTGCGCGGCCGCGCTTGTTCTGGGCGACCGGGCGCTTGCGGCGCGCGAGGAGACGATGGCGACGGGGCAGGCCGAGCGGCTGATGCCGCTCTTGGCGGAACTTCTGGCCGAAGCCGGGGTGGGATGGCCCGATATCGCCCGGATCGGTGTCGGCACCGGGCCCGGCAACTTCACCGGAACGCGGATTGCTCTGGCGGCCGCGCGCGGGCTGGCGCTGGGGCTGGGCGTTCCGGCCGTGGGCGTGGACCTGTTTGCCGCCCGGGCGCTGGACCTGCCGCGCCCGCTGGCCGTGGTCGAGGACGCGCGCCGGGGCGAGGTTCATGTACAGGTGTTCGGCCCCGATGGCCCGCAGCCGCCGCGCCGGATGGAGCCCTCCGGACTGGCCGCCATCCTCGGCCCCCTCCCTGTCACCGGGTCGGCTGCGGCACTGGCCGCGGCGCAAACGGGTGGCCCGGTGCTGGCCCCCGTCTTGCCACTGGCCGTCGCCATCGCCCGGATCGCCGCCGCCGCGCCCGACGGTGCCCCGCGCCCCGCGCCGGTCTACCTGCGCGCCGCCGATGCCGCCCCCCCGCGGTCGCCGCCGCCCGCGATCCTGCCGTGACCCCGGCCGAGATCGCGCGGCTGATGGCCGCGGCGCTGCCCGACCTGCGCCCCTGGTCGCCCGAGGAAGTGGCCGAAGCGATGGCCGCCCCCGGCGCCGTCATCGCCGTCGCGCCGCACGGCTTTGCCCTTGGCCGGGCGGTGGCGGACGAGGCGGAACTGTTCGCCATCGCCGTCCACCCCGGCCATCGCCGCACGGGGCAGGGCGCGCGGCTGCTGGCCCAGTGGGAACGCGCCGCCGCCACCCACGGTGCGACCCGCCTGTTCCTCGAGGTCGCCACGGACAATGCCGCGGCCCTCGCCCTCTACACCCGGGCAGGCTGGACCGAGACCGGCCGCAGGCGGGCCTATTACGGCCCGGGCCGCGACGCGCTGCTCATGGCCCGCTTCATCGTCGGCTGACGGTCCTTCGCTGACCGGCCCTGTCCTTTCATCCTGTCTTAAGTATCCTCGGGGGGTGCGGGGGGCAGACAGCCCCCCGCCTTGCCGCCGCCTGCCCGCCGTCTGCGGGTCGTATGCCCGCTTCCGCGGCATGTGACCGGACGGCGGGCGCTGCCTGCCCGAATCCCCCTTGACCGTGTCCAAGGCCTCACGTCCTATCCACGGCCATCGGGTGTCCACGCCGGGCGTCCGCCAGACACGACATCAGCCCGGGGCAACGCCGGGCGACCACAGACCGGGAGAATCTCCATGACGATCACCGCGCGTTTCCTTGGCGCAACCGCTGCCGTGGCACTTCTGGCTGGCGCCGCCAGCGCCGAGCCGGGCCTCATCATCGACCTTGGCGGCAAGTTCGACAAGTCGTTCAACGAAAGCGCCTTCAACGGCGCGACCCGCTGGGCGACCGAGACCGGCGGCACCTACATCGAGACCGAACTCGCCAACGAGGCGCAGCGCGAGCAGACCATGCGCCGCATGGCCGAACGCGGCGCGAACCCGGTCGTGGTGCTGGGTTTCGCCAACGCCTCGACCCTGGAAAAGGTCGCGCCCGACTACCCCGAGACGATGTTCGCCATCGTGGACATGGTCGTGGACCAGCCGAACGTGCAGTCCATCGTGTTCTCGGAACATCAGGGCAGCTACCTAGTCGGCATGGCTGCGGCGTTGACGTCCAAGACCGGGACGGTCAGCTTCGTGGGCGGCATGGACGTGCCGCTGATCCGCAAGTTCGCCTGCGGCTATGCGCAGGGCGCCAAGGCAGTGAACCCCGACATCACCGTGATCGCCAACATGACGGGCACCACGCCTGCCGCCTGGAACGACCCGGGCCGCGGCGCGGAAATCGCCCGCTCGCAGATCGACCAGGGGTCGGACGTGGTCTATGCGGCCGCGGGCGGCACGGGCGTCGGTGTCCTGCAGGCGGCGGCGGATGCGGGCGTGTTCTCGATCGGCGTGGACAGCAACCAGAACTACCTGCACCCGGGCTCGGTCCTGACGTCGATGATGAAGCTCGTGGACCAGGCGGTCTATGACGCCTTCACCACCCATGCCGCTGGCACGTTCGAGCCCGGCGTCAAGGTGATGGACCTGGCCAACGGCGGCGTCGGCTTCGCCGTCGATGACAACAACAAGGACATCCTGTCGGCCGACGCCATTGCGGCGATGGAAGCGGCGAAGGCCAAAATCATCGCGGGCGAGATCGCGGTGCACGACTACACGTCCGACGACACCTGCCCTGCCCTGACGTTCTGAGGCATGGCTGACACGAACCCGGCGGGGCGGCAGGCGACTGCCGCCCCGGCCATCGAACTGATCGGCATCAGCAAGGCCTTCGGGCCGGTGCGGGCCAACAAGGACATCTCGATCCGGGTCATGCCCGGAACGATCCACGGCATCATCGGCGAGAACGGCGCCGGGAAATCGACGCTGATGTCGATCCTGTATGGCTTCTACCGCGCCGATGCCGGGGAAATCCTGATCCACGGCAAGCGGGTGGAGATCCCCGACAGCCAGGCCGCCATCGCGGCGGGCATCGGGATGGTGTTCCAGCACTTCAAGCTGGTCGAGAACTTCACCGTCCTGGAAAACGTCATCCTGGGGGCCGAGGACGGGGCGCTGCTGCGGCCGTCGCTCGCCAAGGCGCGGCGCGAGCTCAAGGCGCTTGCCGACCAGTATGCGCTGAACGTCGATCCCGACGCGGTGATCGAGGAGATCGGCGTCGGCATGCAGCAGCGGGTCGAGATCCTCAAGGCGCTGTATCGCCGGGCCGATATCCTGATCCTGGACGAACCCACCGGCGTGCTGACCCCCGAGGAGGCGGATCACCTGTTCCGCATCCTGAAGAACCTCAAGGCGGAAGGCAAAACGGTCATCCTGATCACCCACAAACTGCGCGAGATCATGGAGGTGACGGACAACGTCAGCGTCATGCGCCGCGGCGAGATGGTGGGCCATGTGGCAACATCCGACACCAACCCCGCTGATCTGGCCGAGCGGATGGTGGGGCGTAAGGTGCTGCTGCGGGTGGACAAGGTGCCCGCGCAACCGGGGCGCACCGTGCTCGAGGTGGACAACCTGCGCGTGGTGGACGGCAAGGGTGTGGAACGCCTGCGCGGTATCTCGCTGAACGTGCGGGCCGGGGAAATCCTGGGCATCGCGGGCGTCGCGGGCAACGGCCAGTCCGAGCTTCTGGGCGTGCTCGGCGGCCTGATGCGCGGCACGGGGGTGGTGCGCGTCAATGGCCAGGCGCTCGACATCAGCCATGCCGCGATGGGCCAGGAACGCCGCGCGGCGGGCATCGCCCATGTGCCCGAGGACCGGCAGCACCTGGGCCTGATCCTGGACTTCATGGCGTGGGAGAACGTGGCCTTCGGCTACCACAACGACCCCGCCTATCAGGCCGGGCGCCTGCTCATGGACAACGACGCGATCCGGCAGGACGCCGAGGGCAAGATCGGCCGCTTCGATGTGCGGCCCGCGAACTGCTGGCTCAAGGCCAAGAACTTTTCCGGCGGCAATCAGCAGAAGATCATCGTCGCGCGTGAGATCGAGCGAAACCCCGACCTTCTGCTGGTGGGCCAGCCCACCCGCGGCGTGGACATCGGCGCCATCGAGTTCATCCACAAGCAGATCATCGGCCTGCGCGACGCGGGCAAGGCGATCCTGCTCGTCAGCGTCGAACTGGACGAGATCATGGGCCTGTCCGACCGCATCGCGGTCATGTTCGACGGCCGGATCATGGGCGAACGCCTGCCCGGCCAGACCGACGAGCGCGAACTGGGCCTTCTGATGGCCGGTGTCACGGACAAGGCGGCCTGAGATGGACAAGCTGCCCCGCTGGGCCGACATCGCGCTGATCCCGGCCCTGAACCTGTTCCTTGCGCTGTTCGTCTCGGGCCTCGTGATCGTGTATATCGGCGAGAACCCGTTCGAGGCGCTGCGCATCCTTGTGGTGGGTGCGGTCGGGTCCACCGGCGGGATCGGCTACACGCTGTTTTATGCGACCAGCTTCATCTTCACCGGGCTGGCGGTCGCCATCGCCTTCCAGGCGCGGCTGTTCAACATCGGGGGCGAGGGGCAGGCGCAACTGGGCGCGCTGGGGGTGGGGCTGGTGTGCCTCGCGCTGCCGTGGCCGCACTGGACGCTGGCGCTGCCCGCCGCCGTGCTGGGCGCGGCGCTGTTCGGCGCAGCCTGGGCCTTCATCCCGGCCTATCTGCAAGCGAAACGCGGCAGCCACATCGTCATCACCACGATCATGTTCAACCTGATCGCGGGGGCGCTGCTGATCTACCTGCTGGTCGGGCCGCTCAAGGCGCCGGGCATGTCGCCGGAGTCCCCGGCCTTCCCCGATGGCGCGGCGCTTCCCACCGCGCGGCAGTTCTTCGAGGCGCTTGGCATCACCTGGCGCCGGTCGCCCCTGAACGTGACCTTCCTGCTGGCGCTGGCCGCCTGTGTCGCCCTGTGGGTGCTGATCTGGCGCACGCGCCTTGGCTACGAGATCCGCGCCTTTGGACAGTCGGAACCCGCGGCGATCTACGCGGGCATCTCGCCCGTGCGGATCACGGTGGTGGTGATGCTGATTTCCGGCGCGCTGGCCGGGATGATGGCGATCAACACGGTGATGGGCGAACAGTCCCGCCTGCTGCAGGACAACGTGCAGGGCGCGGGCTTCGTCGGCATCGCCGTGGCGCTGATGGGGCGCAGTCACCCGCTGGGCGTGTTCCTGGCCGCCGTCCTGTTCGGTGCGCTCTACCAGGGCGGGGGCGAGCTTGAATTCGAGATGCCCGCCGTCAGCCGCGAGATGATCATCGTCATCCAGGCGCTGGTGATCCTGTTCACCGGTGCGCTGGACGGGATGGTGCGGCGCCCGGTCGAGCAGGTGTTCGCCCGGCTGCGGAGGGCGGCCTGATGGACCTGAATACCATCCTGCAGATCTTTGACTCCACGCTGCGGCTGGCCACGCCCCTGCTGTTCGCCTGCCTGGCGGGCCTGTTTTCCGAACGCGCGGGCGTGTTCGACATCGGGCTGGAAGGCAAGATGCTGATCTCGGCCTTCTTTTCGGCCGCGATCGCCTTCACCTCGGGAAGCGTCTGGATCGGGCTGATGGCGGGGCTTCTCGCCTCGCTTGTCCTGTCGCTGATCCACGGGGTGGCCGCGATCACCTTCCGGGGCAACCAGCTGATCTCGGGCGTGGCGCTGAACTTCCTTGCCTCGGGCCTGACCGTCCTGATCGCGCAGAACTGGTTCGCGCAGGGCGGCCGGACGCCCTCGGTCGAGGGCGCCGCGCGGTTCCAGGAGATCGCGCTGCCCTTCGTGGAAACCCTGCGCCCGGTCCCCCTGATCGGTCCGTTCTATGCCGAGGTCATCTCGGGCCACACGATCCTTGTCTATGTCGGCCTGGCCTCGGTCGTGCTGACCTGGTGGGTGCTGTTCCGCACCCGCTTCGGCCTGCGCCTGCGCGCGGTGGGCGAGAACCCGGCGGCGGTCGATACCGCGGGCATCTCGGTCGTGCGGCTGCGGTTTGCTGCCGTCATGATCTGCGGGCTTCTGTGCGGGCTCGCGGGGGCGTTCCTGGCCGTCGGGCTGAACGCGGGCTTCGTCAAGGACATGTCTGCAGGCCGCGGCTTCATCGCGCTGGCGGCCCTGATCTTCGCCAAGTGGCGCCCGGGGCTGGCGCTGGTCGCGTGCCTTCTGTTCGGGTTCCTTGATGCCGTGTCGATCCGCTACCAGACGATCAGCCTGGGCGGCATGGTGATCCCCAGCCAGTTCATGCAGGCGCTGCCCTATATCCTGACCGTCGTGATCCTGGCGGGCTTCGTCGGCCGCGCCATCCCGCCGCGGGCAGGGGGAGAGGCCTATGTCAAGGAACGCTGAAACCCTCGCCGCCGCGATCAACGCCCGCGCGGGCCACGATCCGGTGCGGCTGGGGCTGATCCTCGGCTCCGGGCTTGGCCATCTGGCAGGCGCGGTCGAGGGCGTGGCGATCCCTTACGCCGACCTGCCGGGCTTCCCGCACGCAGGCGTCTCGGGCCACAACCCCAACCTCGTGGTGGGCGCGCTGGAAGGCGTGCGCGTGGCAGTCTTCGGCGGCCGGGCGCACTACTACGAGACCGGGCGCGGTGATGCCATGCGCCTGCCGCTCGAGGTGCTCAAGGCGCTCGGGGCCGAGATGCTGCTGGTCACCAACGCCGCGGGGTCCCTGCGCCCCGACATGCCCACCGGCAGCCTCATGTGCCTGTCCGACCACATCAACTTCTCGGGGCTGAACCCCCTGATCGGCGAACCCTCCGACGCCCGCTTCGTGCCCATGACCCAGGCGCACGACCCCGGGATGCGCCTGGCGCTCCACACCGCGGCCGACGCGGCGGGCGTGGACCTGCGCGACGGGGTCTATGCTTGGTACTCGGGCCCGTCGTTCGAGACGCCCGCCGAGATCCGCGCGCTGAAGATCCTCGGCGCCGATGCCGTCGGCATGTCGACGGTCCCCGAGATCATCCTCGCCCGCTTCCTGGGCCTGCGCGTGGCGGCGGTGTCCACCATCACCAACTTGGCCGCGGGGATGAGCGACGAGGCGATCAGCCACGAACACACCAAGGCGATGGCGCTCCTCGGCGCCGCCAAGCTGGAAAAGGTCCTGCGCGGTTTCCTCGCGGCCCTCTGACCCCGGCACTCCCTCTTCCCCTTCATCCTGTCCCAAATATCCCGGGGGGTGAGGTCCGCCCGGAGGGATGTCCAGTGGACATCCCTCAGGCCCGAACGCCCGAGGCGCGAGCCAAGGGCAGCGGGGGCAGAGCCCCCGCGGGCGCGCCCGGAACGATGTCCAGTGTACATCGTTCAGCGCCGAACGCCCGAGGGCAGCGGGGGCAGAGCCCCCGCGCGCCGTCGCCACCCCGGACCAAACGGGGTTTGACAGCCCGCCCAACCCCGTGCAGGTGAGGGACACGCCCCCCCAAGCCCGCCCCTGACGGGTGCCATGACGATCTACCTGCCGATTGCCGAGGTTTCGCTGAACATCTTCCTCCTTCTGGGGATCGGGGGGGCGGTCGGCGTGCTGTCGGGCATGTTCGGGGTCGGCGGGGGCTTCCTGATCACGCCGCTTCTGATCTTCGCGGGCATCCCGCCTGCGGTCGCGGTCGCGACCTCGGTCAACCAGATCGTCGCGTCCTCGGTCTCGGCGGTGCTGGCGCACCTGCGGCGGCGGACGGTGGACCTGCGGATGGGCACCGTGCTGATGGCGGGGGGCATCGTGGGCTCCATCGCAGGGGTGCAACTGTTCAGCCTGATGAAGGCGGCGGGGCAGGTCGATCTTCTGATCTCGCTCAGCTACGTCGGTCTCCTCGGCACCATTGGCGCCCTGATGCTGAATGAATCCCTCCGCGCGCTCGCCCGGTCGCGCAGCGGCGGGGCCGCCCCGCAGCGGCGCGGGCATGCCTGGATCCACGGCCTGCCCTTCAAGATGCGCTTCCGCACCTCGGGCCTCTACATCTCGGTCATCCCGCCTGTCCTGGTCGGCGCAGGCGTCGGCGCCATGTCCGCGATCATGGGGGTGGGCGGCGGCTTCATCATCGTGCCCGCGATGATCTACCTCTTGGGCATGCCCACCAAGGTCGTCATCGGCACCTCGCTGTTCCAGATCGCCGTCGTCGCGGCCTTCACCACGCTTCTGCACGCCGTCACCAGCCAGACGGTGGACCTGCCGCTGGCGGTCCTGCTCATCCTTGGCGGGGTCATCGGCGCGCAGATCGGCGCCCAACTGGGCCTGCGGCTGAAGGCGGAACAGCTGCGCATCCTGCTGGCGCTTCTGGTCCTGGCCGTCGCGCTGAAACTGGGCTTCGACCTGGTGGCCACCCCGTCCGAGCTCTACTCGCTGTCCGAGCCGCGGGGCTGACCGGTGCGGCGGCTTCTCCTGCTCCTCGCGTTCCTCGCCACCCCCGCGGTGGCCGAGGACCTGGTGCTTGGCCTCAGCCAGAACCGCATCGGCATCACCGCGAACTTCGACGGATCGGAAATCCTCGTGTTCGGCGCGGTCCGCCGCGACGCCCCTGCGCCCGGGGACACGCCCGGCGTGATCGTCACCGTCACCGGCCCGGCGGAACCCGTCACCGTCTGGCGCAAGGCGCGGCAGTTCGGCATCTGGATCAACACCGAACGGGTGGACGTGGACGCCGCCCCCAGCTTCTATGCGGTCGCCACAAACCGCCCCTGGGACGACATCATCTCGGATACCGAGGACCTGCGCCACCGCATCTCGATCGACCGGGCGATCCGGTCGGTGGGCAATGCCGTCCACGACAGCCCGAACTTCACCGCGGCCCTTGTCCGCCTGCGCGAACAGACGGGGCTCTACCAGAACGCGGTCTCGACCGTGACGCTGTCGCAGGCCACGCTGTTCAGCACCGCCATCGCGCTGCCCGCGAACCTGACGGAAGGCAGCTATGCCGTCCGGGTCCTCCTGACCCGCGACCGGGCCGTGGTGGCCGAAGGGACAGCCACCATCGACGTGCGCAAGATCGGGCTGGAACGGACGCTCTACCGCATGGCCCATGACCGGCCGCTGGTCTATGGCCTTGTCTCCATCGTCATCGCCGTGACCGCGGGCTGGGCCGCCGCCGCGCTGTTCCGCTGGGCGCGGGGGTAGGGTCGATGCAGGACGCCGCCGCGCGCATCCTGGCCACGACCGACCCCGCCGCGGCGCTGGGGGCGCTGACGCTGGCAACCGCGCCCGCCGGGCTGACCCATGTCTCCATCGGCCACGCCCCGGCGCCGGGCGCCGACCGGCCCGACGGGTTCTTCCACACCACATGGCCGCAGGCGTGGTTCCACCTGTACGCCGCGCATGCCGTGGTGCGCGAGGACCCGGTCGTGGCCCGTGCCCGGCGTGACCCCTCGCCGTTCACGTGGGCCGAGATCGC
>DBBA01000141.1:0-540 GCA_002291955.1 Rhodobacteraceae bacterium UBA996
CGAAGCCGTGCAGGTCCGCCGCTGCCGGGGCCGTGTCCAGCCGCAGGTCCACGCCCGCGCGGGCGACCTCGCGCCCGAACCAGTCCACAAGGCCGTCGAACTCCTCTTTCCCGGGGATGCGGCGGGCAAGGTTCAGTTGCCCGCCGATGCGGGACGAGGCTTCGAACAGCGTCACATGGTGCCCCCGCTCGGCAGCCGTGATGGCGCAGGACAGGCCCGCGGGACCCGCGCCCAGGACGGCGATCCGGCGCGGTGTCGGAGTGGGGGTCAGCACGATCTCGGTCTCGTGGCAGGCCCGCGGGTTCACGAGGCAGGACGTCAGCTTGCCGACAAAGGTGTGGTCGAGGCACGCCTGGTTGCAGGCGATGCAGGGCGCGATCTGGCCTGCGCGGCCCGTCGCGGCCTTCAGCACGAAGTCGGGGTCGGCCAGGAAGGGGCGGGCGAGGCTGACCATGTCGGCTTCGCCACGCGCAAGGATGCCCTCAGCAACCTCGGGGGTGTTGATGCGGTTGCAGGCGATGACGGGGATCGTCACCTCGG
>DBBA01000141.1:946-9646 GCA_002291955.1 Rhodobacteraceae bacterium UBA996
TGGGCACCCGCGCCTCGTGCCAGCCGATGCCGGAATTCAGCACATCCGCCCCCGCCGCCTGCACCGCGCGGGCGAGGGTTGCGACGTCGTCCCAGGTCTGGCCGTCGGGGACCAGGTCGATCAGGCTGATGCGGTAGATGAGCAGGCCGTCCGGGCCGAGCGCCGCGCGGACCCGTGCGACCACCTCGATGGGCAGGCGCATCCGGTTTTCCTGGCTGCCACCCCAGGCGTCGGTGCGGCGGTTGGTGCGGGGGGCGAGGAACTGGTTCAGGAAATACCCCTCGGACCCCATCACCTCGACCCCGTCATAGCCCGCCTCGCGCGCCCGGGCCGCGGCGGTGGCAATGGCGTCGATCTGCGCGGCGATTCCGGCGTCGTCCAGGTCGCGGGGCGCGAAGGGCGAGATCGGCGACTTGAGCGGCGAGGGGGCGACGCAGTCGGGGGAATAGGCGTAGCGGCCCGCGTGCAGGATCTGCATCGCGATCCGGCCGCCCTCGGCATGCACCGCGTCGGTCACGCGGCGGTGGTTGGCGATGTCGGTGTCGGTGAACAGGCCTGCCGCCCCGGGGAATACGCCCCCTTCGCGGTTGGGCGCCATGCCCCCCGTCACGATCAGCCCCGCGCCGCCCCGGGCCCGCGCGGCGTAGAAGGCCGCGACCCGGCCCCAGTCGCCGGTTTCTTCCAGCCCCGTGTGCATGGATCCCATGAGGACGCGGTTGGGCAGGGTCAGCGGCCCGAGCCGGATGGGCGTCAGAAGGTGCGGATAGGCGGCGTGCGTCATGGCGGGCTCCCTTGTCTGCGACAGTGGCGGGGCGGGCGCGGACTGTCACGCGGGACGCGGCGTTACGGGCAGGAGGCGGGCGGCGGGGGGCGCTGCCCCCCGGCGAGGCTGAAGCCCCGGCCCGTGGACCTGGTCCACGGGCGTTCGGCGCTGACAGGTGTCCACCGGACACCTGTCCGGGCGCGCCTCACCCCCCCGGGATATTTGGGGCACATCGAAGATGCTGCCGTCAGACCGCAGGACGGAACAAAGCGGGGAGGGTGTCCCGCCCGTCGAGGATCAGGTCGGCCATGACCGTGGCGACGGCAGGGGCGAGGCCGAAGCCGATCTTGAAGCCGCCGTTGGCGATGAAATGGCCGGGGCGGCCGGGCCAATGCCCGAGGACGGGCTGGCGGGACGGTGTGCGGGGGCGGACGCCGGCCCAGCGGCGCAGGACGGGGGCGTGCTCCAGCGCGGGCAGGATCATGCGGGCGCGGGCGACCAGCGCGTCGGCCTGCGCGTCGGTCGCGGTGGGGTCGGTCCATTCGCGTTCCGACGTGGACCCCACGGCGGTGGTGCCATCGGCATGGAACACGATGTGCAGGCCGTCCGCGTAGATCTGCGGGGCAAGCGGCGCGGTGTGGGCCAGCACCACGGCCTGCCCCTTGACCCCGCCGCCCAGGCCAGCGTCGCGCAGCCCCTCCCACCCGGTGGCGTGCAGGACGGCGCCATGGTCGGGCGCGTGGGTCACGACCTCGCCCCCCGCCGCTCGGATGGCCGCCGTCAGGGCCGCGATGGCGGCGGCGGGGGACAGCCGGGCCGACAGCGTGTCCACCACCCAAAACCCGGAGGGCGAAGGGGGCGCGTCAGGCGGCGGGTCGCCGGTCACGTCCCAGCGGACCGGCGCGGGCCAGAGCGCGGCCGCACCATTGGCCCGTGCCTGCGCCCGTTCCACAGCCGCGGCATCGGGTAGGGGTTGCACCCGCCCCGTCCGGCCAAAGCCGGTGGTCCGGCCGCCCGCGGCCTCGACCCCCGCCCAGAAGGCGGGCGCGGCCAGAAGCCCCTGCAATTGGAAAGCCTTTGCCTCCGTCCAGCCCTCGGGCGCGTGGGGGGCGAGGGCGCCGACCACCCCGCCCGAGGCCCCGGCCCCCGGCCCGCGCGGATCGACGACCCGCACGCGCGCCCCGCGGCGGGCGGCCTCCCACGCCACGGCCAGGCCGAACACCCCCGCGCCGCGGACCGTCAGATCGACTGGCCGGGGATCAACGGGCCCAGGATCGACCGCCCCAAGATCGACCGTGGACATTCGCGCCAGCCCCCGACAGTGTTGCGCGTGTTTCCTAGGGGATCGGGCGTGACAGGCCAAGCGGCGGAAATCCGGTGGCGCGATGGCGGGGTGCCGGAATCGGTCCGCTTCGGTGACCCGTACTTCTCGCTGGACGGGGGGCTGGACGAGACGCGGCACGTCTTCCTGTCCGGGAACGGCCTGCCCGCGCGGTTCGCGCCGGGCTTCCGCATCGCCGAGACGGGGTTCGGGACCGGGCTGAACCTGCTGGCGGCCTGGGACGCGTGGCGGGCGGCGGGCGTGGCCGGCCCCCTGCGCTACACCGCGTTCGAGGCGTTCCCGATGGCGCCCGCCGACATGGCCCGCGCGCACGCGGCCTTTCCGGCGCTGGCTGCGCTGTCGGCGGCTCTGCTGGCCGGGTTCGACGGCCTGCGCTTCAGCGCCGCCGACCTGGAGCTGACCGTGGTCCCGGGTGATGCGCGGGCGACCCTGCCCGGCTGGGACGGGGTGGCCAATGCCTGGTTCCTGGACGGCTTCGCCCCCGCCCGGAACCCCGAGCTGTGGGAGGACGGGCTGATCGTCGCCATTGCCGCGCGCACGGCCCCGGACGGGACCTGCGCCACCTATACCGCCGCGGGCCATGTCCGCCGGGCCCTGGCCGCCGCCGGGTTCGCCGTGGACCGCCGCCCGGGGTTCGGGCGCAAGCGCCACATGACCGTGGGCTTGCGCACACCGTGACCGAGCAGAACACCCGCAAGGGCATCTGGCTGATGATCGCGACGACGCTGGTCTTTGCCGGGCAGGACGCCCTGTCGCGCCACCTGGTCGAGAACAACGGCATCTTCCAGGTGGTGATGGTCCGCTTCTGGGTCCATGCGGCCTTCGTCACCCTCCTTGCGGCGCGTCGCCCGGGCGGGCTCGCCGCCGCCGCGCGAACCCGCCAGCCGGGCGTGCACATCCTGCGCGGGCTGCTGCTGGCGGGCGAGATCTGCCTGATGGTGCTGGCGTTCAGCCTGCTGGGGCTGGTGGAAACGCACGCGGTCTTCACCTGCTATCCGCTGCTCGTCGCCGCCCTGTCCGGCCCGATCCTGGGCGAGAAGGTCGGCTGGCGGCGCTGGACGGCGATCGGGGTGGGGTTCGTGGGCGTGCTGGTGATCCTGCAACCCGGGAGCGGTGCGATGTCGATCGAGGCGCTGGTCCCCTTCGGCGCGGCGCTCGGCTTTGCGCTCTATGGACTGCTCACCCGCTATGCCGCGCGGCGGGATGACCCCACCACCAGCTTCTTCTGGACCGGGATCGTCTGCGCCCTGGCCATGACCGGCCCCGGCCTGTGGACCTGGGCGCCGATGACGCCCGGGGACAGTCTGGCGATGGCGGCGCTCAGCGCGCTCGCGATCCTGGGGCACTGGCTCCTGATCCGCGCCTACGACGTGGCCGAAGCGAGCGCGGTCCAGCCCTTCGCCTATTTCCAGCTGGTCTGGGTCACGGTGCTGGGCGTGACCCTGTTCGGCGAGGACCTGCGCTGGAACGTGGCGCTCGGCGCCGTGATCGTGGTGGCGGCGGGGCTGTTCACCCTGTGGCGCGAACAGGTCCGCCGCCGCGCGGGGCGATAGGTCCTGCCGCCCCACGCGACCGGGCAGTGCACCGCTGCCCCCTTCATCCTGTCACAAGTATCCCGGGGGAGTCGCCGCAGGCGACGGGGGCAGCGCCCCCCGCCGCTCCTCAGCGCCCGCGCAACTCGTCCGTCAGGCGCCAGGGCTGCGGGGCCCCCGCCAGCCGCGCCCGGTAGATCGGGATCGTCTCCATCACCCGCATGATGTAGGTCTGCGTCTCGACGAAGGGGACGTGTTCCACCCAGTCCACCACATCCACCCGGTCGGACCGCGGATCGCCGAAATCCTCGATCCAGCGCGCCGGGCGCGATGGTCCGGCGTTGTAGCCTGCCGCCACCAGCGCGACCGACGGGCCGAACCGCTCCTTCAGCCCCGCCAGATAGGCCGACCCCAGCCGCGCGTTGTAGACCGGGTCGCGGGTCAGGGCCGCGCGGTCGTAGGGCAGGCCAAGGTCGCGCGACACGTCCTGCGCGGTGCCGGGCATCAGCTGCATCAGGCCAAGGGCGCCCGCCCCGCTGCGCGCGGCCACGTGGAACTCGGATTCGCGCCGGGCGATCGACAGCGCCAGTTCGCGCGGCACCGGAAGGTCGGCCCGCGCCATGGGATGCATCGGGAACAGGGGCCCAGGCAGCACGATCCCGCGGGTGGCCGCGTGCTTGGCCACCGCGATGGCCACATGCGGCTGGTCCATGTCCAGCGCCAGTTGACCGAGGCTTCCCAGATCGTCCGGCCCCAGCCCCTCGGCCAGATGCGCGAGGAACCGCGCGGCGAGCGGCACCTCGCCCGCCTGCATCAAGAGCACCCCCGCCGCCAGCACCGACGACGACGCAAAGCCCCGGCCCTGCCAGTCGGCATAGCGCGGCGGATTGGCCAGCGCGGGGTCCATCGGCAGCCCTGCCCGTTCCGCCGCCAGTTGCCCGTAGAACGCCGTCTGGTGCTGCCCGCCCCGGGCATAGGCCGCCATCGCGGCGTCCCGGTTGCCCGCGGCCTCCTCGGCCCGGCCGATCCAGTAGCCTGCGCGCGCAAGCGAGATCGGCGTGCCGACCACCGCCTCGAACCGCCGGAAATGCGCCAGCGCCCGGCTTGGGTCCTCCAGGTACCGCAGGGCGATGTATCCCGAAAGCCATTCGAGGTCGGCGTAGTCGGTGAACCCCTCGCCCTCCGGCAGGAAGTGCTGTGCGGCCAGCCGGTAGGCGGTCCGCGCGTCCCCCGCCCGCATCGCGGCCCGCGCCAGCGTGCGCCGCTGCGACGACCACGCCTCGGGGCGACCCAGCGCCTCGGCCGAGGTGGAGCGTTCCAGGATCAGCTCGCGCGCCGCATCGGCCCGGTCGTTGGCCATCCGCCAGCGGAAGCGCTCGTAGGCCAGCCCCGCGTCGCCCGCCAGTGCCCCGGGCACCGCATCGATCAGGGCGTTGACCCCGTCCCGTTCGGCCCGCAGCGCGATCCGCGCCTGTGCCAGCGCGCGCCAGCCCGCATCGACGCGCGGCAGCATGCGTTCGGCGGCCTCGACCTCGCCTTCCCACAGAAGCGCATCCAGCCGGGCGGTCATGCGCTGGCCAAGGTTGTTGGGATAGACCTCCAGCCACGCGGTCTCGAGATCAGCAGTCAGGGGATGGCCTGATGTCCAGGCCCGGATCGCCAGCGCTTCCGCGTCCCCCCGCCGGTCGGACGCCCGCAGCGCAAGGTTCAGCGCGCGCAGGCCGGTCGCGGTGCGGGGCGTCTCGCCATCGAAATAGGCGATCACCGCCGCCGGATCGGTCGCTTCGCGCAGGTGCCGCTCGCCCCGTTCGCGCAGTTGCGCCAGCCCCGGCCAGTCGGGATTGCGGGCGAGGAACGACCGCACGTCGCCCAGCGTCCCCTGCCCCTCGCGCAGGCGGTGCCACTCGACCAGATCGCGCACGACCTCGCCGCCCGGCCGCGCCACCTCGGCCGCGCGCGCGAAATCGCCCGCCCGCACGGCGTCCATTGCCGCGGCTGTGGCCGCCACGGCGCGGTCCTGCGCCTGCGCGCCCCCCGCCAGAAGAAGAAATGCCGCCGCGATCAGCCAAGGCCGCATGGTCGCGCTCCGTCCTGTGTGTTGCTCTGCCCGTTTTGACGCCAAGGGTATCGGACCGGTCCGCGGGCGCAAGACACGAACGCGCCAGCCCCCCGGGTGATGGCACCCGCCTTGGCAAGCGCGCCCCTTGGCACTACGACGCGCGCGGGGGGATGTGCCCCCGCCCATCAGGAGTTCCGACCATGATCCGGGGATCGCTGCCCGCGCTCGTCACGCCCTTCCGCAACGGCGAACTGGATCTTGATACCCTGAAACAGCTCGTGGACTGGCATGTGGCGCAGGGCAGCCACGGGATCGTCCCCGTCGGCACCACGGGCGAAAGCCCGACCCTCAGCCACGAGGAACACGAGACGGTCATCGAGGTCGTGGTGCAGGCCGCGGCGGGCCGCGTGCCGGTGGTGGCAGGCGCGGGGTCGAACAACACGCGCGAAGGCATCCGCCTGATGCGCCATGCGGAAGCCGTGGGGGCCGACGCGGCGCTGGTCGTGACCCCCTACTACAACAAGCCGACGCAGGCGGGCCTGATCGCGCATTACACCGCGCTGCACGACTGCTGCCGCCTGCCCATCGTCATCTACAACATCCCCGGCCGCAGCGTGGTGGACATGACGCCCGCGACGATGGGCGAACTGGCGAAGCTGCCGCGCATCGTCGGCGTCAAGGACGCCACCGGCAAGATCGAGCGCGTCAGCCAGCAGCGCGCCGCCTGCGGTGCGGACTTCATCCAGCTCTCGGGTGAGGATGCAACCGCGCTCGGCTTCAACGCGCACGGCGGCGTCGGCTGCATCAGCGTGACGGCGAACGTCGCGCCCCGCCTGTGCGCCGAGTTTCAGGAGGCGACGCTGCGCGGCGACTACAAGACCGCGCTCGACTACCAGGACCGCCTGATGCCCCTGCACGAGGCCATCTTCCTTGAGCCCGGCCTTGCGGGCGCGAAGTACGGCATGTCGCTTCTGGGCCTGTGCAGCCCCGAGGTGCGCCTGCCGCTGGTGGGCCTGACGGACGGCACGAAATCGGCCATCCGCGCGGCCATGGTCCACGCGGGGCTCCTGAACTGACCGACACCGCGATCCCCCGCGCCAATCTGGTCGGCGCGGGGTTCCTGACGCTGGCCATGGCGGCCTTTGCCGTCGAGGACGCGCTCCTCAAGACCGCCGCGCGCACCCTTCCGGTCGGGCAGGTGCTGGTGATCTTCGGATGCGCGGGGATGGTGGCCTTTGCCATGCTGGCCCGTGCCCGCGGCCAGCGCCTGTTCCCGCCGCAGGCCGCGTCCCCGGTCGTCGCCTTCCGCGCGGTGGCCGAGGTCACGGGGCGGCTGTTCTTCACACTGGCCTTTGTCCTCACGCCGCTGACGCAGGCGTCCGCCATCCTGCAGGCCGCACCGCTGGTGGTGGTCGCGGGCGCGGCGCTGTGGTTCGGCGAACGGGTCAGCCCGCGCCGATGGGCCGCGGTCGTGGTGGGGTTCCTGGGCGTGCTGGTGATCCTGCGGCCCGGGCTTGACGGGTTCCAGACTGCCTCGCTTCTGGCCGTCGCGGGGATGCTCGGGTTCGCGCTGCGTGATCTGGCGACCCGGGCGATGCCGCCGGAACTCGGGAACTTCGCCCTTGGCGTCTACGGCTTTGCCGCGATGGTGCCCGCGGGGGCCGGGCTGATGGCGGTGACGGGCACGCGCCCCGTGCCGGTCGATACCGCGGCGGGCCTGGCACTGGCGGCGGCCACGGCCGTCGGCGTCCTCGCCTACTGGTCGCTCACCGCCGCCATGCGCACCGGCCAGATCGGCGCGGTCGCCCCCTTCCGCTACACGCGCCTTGTCTTCGCGATGCTTGTCGGCGTCATCGCGTTCGGCGAACGCCCCGACGCCGCCACCCTAATCGGCAGCGCCATCGTCGTGGCCGCCGGGATCGCGGCGCTGGCCCGCGACCCCGCACCCCGCGGCTGACGCCTTTACCCCGCGCCCCCGGCCCCTTATCTCGGGGCGATCATGGCCACCCAGTCCGATCCCAACTCGAAACTCGTCGCCGACAACCGCCGCGCGCGGTTCGACTATGCCATCGAGGATGACCTTGAAGCCGGGATCGTCCTGACCGGGTCCGAGGTGAAATCGCTCCGGTCCGGCGGATCGAACATCGCCGACAGCTACGCCAACGTCGAAGGCGGCGAACTCTGGCTCATCAACGGCTATATCGCGCCCTTCGCGCAGGCCAAGACCTGGGGCCACGAGGAACGCCGCCGCCGCAAGCTGCTGGTGACCAAGCGCCAGCTTGCGCGGCTGTGGTCGGCGACCCAGCGCGAAGGCATGACGCTGGTGCCGCTGCGGCTGTACTTCAACGAGAAGGGCCGGGTGAAGCTGAAGCTGGGTATCGCCAAGGGCAAGAAGCTGGCCGACAAGCGCGATACGTCCGCCAAGCGCGACTGGGACCGGCAGAAGGCGCGGCTTCTGAAGCAGGGGGGCTAGGGGGCCATGCTGCGTGTCCTGTTCCGGGGCGGCGGGCGGCGACCGCGGCTGGTCGCCCTGGGGCTTGCGTTCCTGGTGCTGGCGGCGGTCCTTGCGGTGACGCAGCCGGACGGCGCGGTGGCGCCGCCCGCGCCCGCGCCGGACCTGCCCCGCACGTCCGCCCAACCCTGACGGCGCCGATCCGCCCCTGAACGCCCCCGCCCTTGAACCGCATCGCGCCGGGCCCTAGACGTGTCGCGATCCAAGGGGGGCAGCCCATGGCCTATGACGATCCCAAGACCCTCGTCTCGACCGGCTGGCTGGCCGCGCATCTGGCCGACCCCGACCTGCGAGTGATCGACGGGTCCTGGTACCTGCCCGACATGAAGCGCGACGCGCGGGCCGAATACGCTGCGGCCCACATCCCCGGCGCCCGCTTCGTCGATATCGACGACCTGTCCGACGCCCGGTCCGACCTGCCGCACATGGCGCCCCCGCCGGAAAAGTTCATCAGCCGGATGCGCGCGCTGGGGATCGGCGACGGGCACCAGG
>DBBA01000050.1 GCA_002291955.1 Rhodobacteraceae bacterium UBA996
CCCGAGCCGACCTTGACGTCCAAGACCAGCACCTGAAGCCCCGCGGCCAGCTTCTTCGACAGGATCGACGCGGTGATCAGGTCGATGCTTTCGACGGTCGAGGTCACGTCGCGCAGCGCATAGAGGCGGCGGTCGGCGGGGGCGATGCCGCGGGACGCCGCCACGATGGCGCAGCCGATGTCGCGGGTCAGGGCGCGGAAGCGGTCCTCGGGCACCTCGGTGGAAAGGCCGGGGATCGCCTCCAGCTTGTCGAGCGTGCCCCCGGTGTGGCCAAGGCCGCGGCCCGAGACCATGGGGTTGAAGGCCCCGCAGGCGGCGAGCGCGGGCGCGAGGATGAGGGAGACCACGTCGCCCACCCCGCCGGTCGAATGCTTGTCCACCACCGGGCCGGGCAGGTCCCACGCCAGCACCGCGCCCGAATCGCGCATGGCGAGCGTCAGCGCCACGCGGTCGTCGCGGGTCAGGCCGCGCAGGAAGGCCGCCATGGCGAAGGCTGCCCCTTGCGCGTCGGACACCGACCCGTCGGCCAATCCCTTGGCAAAGGCCATGGCGTCGGGGCCCGACAGGCCGCGCCCGTCACGCAAGGCCGCGATGACGCGCCGAGCTTCGGTCATTCGGGCAGATCGGAGGGAAGGAAGGCCCCGGGCAGGAGTTCCGCCACGGTCATGGTCAGCGTGGCCCCGGCGAGGTTCGCCATGGTCACGGGCACGTCGGGCCCCGCGAATTCGGCGATCTTCTGGCGGCAGCCGCCGCAGGGGGCGACCGGACCCGGCGCGTCGGCGATCACGGCAAGCGCCGCGATCCGCGTCTCGCCCGCCGCGACCATCGCGGCGATGGCCCCGGCTTCCGCGCAGGTGCCCTGCGGGTAGGCCGCGTTTTCCACGTTCACGCCGGGGTGGATGGTGCCCGATGGCGTCAGGATCGCCGCGCCGACCTTGAAGCGGGAATAGGGCGCCCAGGCGTTGGGCATCACGGCCCGGGCCGCGGCGATGAGGTCGTCGGTGGTGGTCATGCTGTCCCCCCTGTCGCGGGTGATCCTCGCCCCGCAGGGGCGCGGGAGCAAGGGGGCGCTCAGGCCATCGCGGGGGTCAGCGCTGTCCAGCGGAGGGTCTGTTCCGCGATCCAGTCGGCGCGGTCGCCGGCCACGCGCATCGGGCCGCCCAGCACCTTCACGACCACCCAGCGTCCGTCCACGCGGTAGCTCTGTCCGGCGGAATGGCACAGCGCCACGCGCCAGCCCGGATAGGGGTTCAGCGCGGGGTGCACGGGGCCAAGACCGCGCTTGATGTGATGCGCGATGTCCCAGGCGCGGGTGCCGAACGCGCCGCGGGTGACGGCCCAGCAGTGCCCGTCCAGTGCCGATCCCTGCTTATCGGCGGGGAAGAACACGCCGAAGACGTAGGCCGCCTGCAGCCCTGCGGCGCGGGCGGCGGCGACAAAGTAGGTGTGGATGTCCACGCAGGACCGTTCGGTCAGGCCGCAGGCGAGGTGGGGGATGTGGTCGTGGCCGTCGGTGAACCTGGCCTCGGGGTGGCCATAGGAAAAGCGCGCCTGCGTTTCGCGGGCGAGGGCCAGCGCGGGGTCGGGGGCGCCTGCGGCGATCCGCGCGGCGGCGTCGGCCAGGGCGGCGGCGGGGCGGGTCCAGCGGGTGTCGTGCGGGCGGAATGCGGCGTCGGGCCAGTCGGTTGTCGCGGGCCGGACGTCCCAGGTCAGCGTGACCGTCGCGCCCTCGGGGCGGAGGACGGCGGCGGCCTGGTCGGTCGCGGCCTCGCGGGTGATCGCGGTGAGGGTGGCGCCGGTGACGGTCAGCCCGGCCACGGTCGCCCCCGGCATGGTCATGCCGAGGGGGGCCAGGTGGGGGGCGTCGTCGGTGGCGCGGAAGGCGATCGTCAGACGCGCGGGGGACAGGGCGCCGGGCTGTGAAGGGCGGGCATCACAGCATCCCCCAGAGCTGGAACGCCAGCCCCGCGGCGAAGGCGCCGGACAGCGACAGGCCGAGGTAGAGCGCGAAGACGGGCGGTCGGACCAGCGCCCAGACGGCGATGGCGGCGGGGATGCTGGTCACGCCGCCCGCGACGAGGAAGGACAGGGCCGCGCCCGGGGCCATGCCCTGGCCGATGAGCCCGCCCACCAGCGGCAGGGCGGCATAGCCGTTGAGATAGGCCGGGATGCCGACCAGCGTGGCGGTCAGGATCGGGGCGATCCCGTCACCCCCCACGGCGCGCACGACCATCTCGGCGGGGACATAGGCCACCATCAGGCTTTCCAGGACGAAGGCGAGGGTCAGCCACTTGAGCAGGAACAGCGTGGTCTTCAGGACCTCGCGCCGGAACTTGGCGACGCGGGCGGGGTCCTGCCAGAAGGCCCAGGCGACGGGCTTGACCGTGCGCACGCGGGATCCGCCGCAGCCTCCGTTGCCGACGCCGTCGCGCAGGGGGTCGGTAAGCCCGCCCGAGGCGGTCAGCGCCATGACCGCGAAGCCGCCGAACAGGCCCAGCCCGATGGCGGCAAGCGTCTTGGCGACCGCGAACTCGACCCCCAGCACGCCCGAGGTGAGGACGAACATCGAGGGGTCCATGATCGGCGAGGCGAGCCAGAACGCCATGACGGCGGACAGGGGCACGCCCATCGCCAGAAGGGCCGCGATGAGCGGGATCACCCCGCAGGAGCAGAAGGGCGAGAGCGCGCCCGCCAGCGCGGCGATCACGACCATCGTCGCGGGAGACCCGGTGAAGGCGCGGGCGATCAGGCCGTCGGCGCCGGTGGCCCCGGCGTAGGCGGCGATGGCGATGGACAGGACCAGGAACGGGATCACCCCCAGGAGCGCATCGGCCGTGAAGCCGAGCGTCGCGACCGCCTGCGGGGGCGCAAGAAGGACCATGGCCGCGAGGATCGCAGCGATGGTCAGCCAGACACGCTCCTTTTCCCACAGGTGGGACAGGATTGCCGGAACCCGGGGCGGGGCAGGGCGCGGCAGGGTGGGCGGGGCGAGGTCTGTCATCTCGGCATCCTTAGGGATATGGTTGTTTCGGGCACAGGTATTTCGGGCACAGGGCGGTCAGGCGGCGTCGGTCGTGCGGGCGACACCGGAACAGCAGGCCTCGGTCAGGTAGGACAGCGTCGCGGTCATCGTGCCGAAGGCCACGCGGTTCACCGTCTCGCGTCCGCGGCGTTCCTGGGTCACGAGGCCCGCATCGACGAGCGCGCCCAGGTGATGGGCAAGGGTCGAGGGGGCAAGGCCGGTGTGGGCCCCGATCTCGCCCACGATGGCGCCGTCGTGGCCCGCGCGGACAAGGAAGCGGAAGATCGAGAGCCGCGCCTCGTGCCCCAGGGCGGCGAGGCGGCGGGCGATGACGAGGTCGGGCGTGGGATCGTGGGTCATGACGGCACCATTAAACCAGAAAACCAGTTATGTCGAGTCGTTCCGATTGCTGACGCAACGGAAACATTTGCTGCGGGGGCGCCGGACCGGGGGTAGACTGGGGCCAGTCCCGGCAGTCTTCGGAAGGACCCGCGCCATGGCCGACCCCGTGCCCCTGCCCCTCCGCGCTGTTCCGGCGGCGGCCCCAGGCACGCCGCACCAGCCCCCCGGGCCGACCAGCCCGCGGCAGCGGTTCGTGGACCTGCTGGAATACCTGTACGGGCCGCTTCTGGTGTCGGTCGGCTTTTCGGTCCTGTATGCCCTGTCCGACCCGGCGCAGGAGGCGCTGATCGGGCTGGCCACCGACCTTGCGGCCGACCAGGGCCGGTTCGGCGACCTGTCCGAGGCGCAGCGCCAGCTTCTGTCCTGGCGGATCGTGTTCGGCCTGCTGGTGCCCGCGACGCTGCCCTATGCGCTGTGGGTCGCCTGCCGCATCGCGATCCGGCATTGCCCGGTGCCACCATCGCGCACCCGGCGCGCGCTGATGGCGCTGATCGCGGGTCTGCCGGTGGTGGCGCTGATCGCAGGCCCCCTGCGGGCGGCCTTCACGCCCGAGGCGCGGACGGCGCTGACCGGGGCCGACCTGGGCCTGCCGGGGACGGTCGGTGCAGGGGACCTGCATGTCGAGCTTGCGGTGATGGCGCTGCCGGGGATCGCCGGGCTGGTCTTCCTGATGCTGGTGCTGACGACCCGCGTGCAGGCGGAACGGGCGCCGCAGGGCCTGTGGCCTGTCCTTGCAGGCTGGGTGGACGACATCCTGACCCTGCGCAACGGCAATGCGCGCAAGGTGGCGGTGGCCGTGCTGGCGATGGTCGCGGGCGTGATCCTGTGGGGCCTGTGGGACCCGACGGTGGGCGAATATGCGGGGCCGCTTGGGGTGGCCGCATCCTTCGCCGGGGCGCTGGCGCTGATGCTCGCGGCGCTGACGCGGCTGTCGCACCACATGCCGGGGCGGGTCCCGCTGGTGGTGGTGCTGCTTCTGGTGGTGTTCGGGCTGGCCGCGGCGTGGCTGGCGCTGACGATCCTTGTCGGCGCGCTGGCGCTTCTCTTGCGCTGGGGACGGCTGGCCCCGGCGGGCCGGGTCTTTGCACTGGGGCTGGCCGGGGTGCAAGGCCTGTACCTGGGCGGCGCCTGGATGACCGCGGGCTGCGACACGCTGGCGGGCTGCAACATGGTGCAGCCGCTCGAGGGCGCGCCCTTCGACTGGACCGAAGGCGGCACCGTGATCGCCAGCCGCAGCTTCCGGTCCGACGTCGCCTCGCCGTCGGCGTCCATCGGGTTCGACCTGTGGAACCAGCGCCGCCTGGCGCTGGAGGCGCGTGACGGCACGACCCGGCCGATCCGTGTGGTGGCGGCGCAGGGGGGCGGGCTGTATGCGGCCTATCAGACGGCGTGGTACCTGGCCGTCCGCGCAGACACCGAGCCGGATTTCGCGCGGTCGGTCTTCGCGATCTCGGGCGTGTCAGGCGGGTCGGTGGGGGGCGGCGTGTTCTGGGCGATCCGGGCGTCGGGCGTGTGCGACGGTCCGCGGGCGGGGGCGGACTGCCACCGCCGCGGCGTGCGGGCGGTGCTGGAGCACGACTATCTGTCGCCCGCGCTGACGGGGCTGTTCTTCCGCGATGCGCTGGACAGCGTGGTGCCGGTGTCGGCCCTGTTCACCCAGCCCATCGACCGGGGCCGCGCGCTGGAGAACGTGCTGGCGCGGCGGCTGGCCGACTGGATCGCGGCCGAGACCGGGCGCCCCCCGGCCCAGAACCCGATGCATCTGGCGATGAGCCGCAGCTGGTCGCCCGATGCCGGGCTGCCGCTGCTTCTGATGAACGCGACCGATGTGGCGTCGGGCGGGCTGGCGGTGCTGTCGCCGGTGCGCGACGTGACGCTGAACCTGCCGGGGCGCCTGCGCCTGCCCGAGGCGGGCGATGTGGCGGTGGTGACCGCGATGGTGACGTCGGCACGGTTCCCGCTGGTGTCGCCCCCGCTGCGCGTGCGGGTCGAGGAGCTCGATCCCGCAGGTCCCCCCGGCGCCACCCGGGTGGTGACCCGGCAGCTGGTGGACGGCGGCTATTTCGACAACTCCGGCCTCGAAACGCTGGCCGACCTGTTGCCGCTGATGGTGCTGCGCCGCGACCGGGCGGAACCGGCCGTGCGCCAGCCCATCGAGGTGATCGTGTTCACGGTGGCGACCGGGGCGCCGGTGGACCCGCCGCCGATGAAGGGCACGCTGGCCGCCCCGGTGGCCGCGTTCACCGGGGCCTGGCGGTCACGGCGCGACCTGACCGTGCGGCGGATCGAGGCCGACTTTGCGGCCGCCGCGTCCGAGGTGTGCTTCGTGCCTGCGCGGATGACCGAGGACCGGGTGAACTTCACGATCAGCTGGTATCTGGCCACCGCGACCTTCGCCGCGATCCGCGAGGAGATGGCCCGCGCCACGGCCGAGCACGGGACCTGTCCCGCCCCGGCCGCCGTTGCCGCCGCCGGTCCCTGAGGCGGCACACCTCGGCGCCCTGTGGCGCCCACTTGTCCGCGGGCGTGCCGCCACCCATAACAGGGACTTGTCCGCAGGTCCGGGCGCAAGACCCGGCCCCATGCCCCACCAGGAGAGGTTCCGCATGATCCGACCGCTTGCCTTTGTCCTTGCCTCTGCGCTGGTCCTGGCGCTGCCTGCCGCCCTGTCGGCGCAGGAGCACACGCCGATGGACCCGCGCCTTGTCACCCCCGGCAAGCTGACGGTCGGCACCGGCGACCCGGTCTATCCGCCGTGGATGCTGAACGACGATCCCGCGGGCGGCGAGGGGTTCGAGAACGGGCTGGTCTATGCACTGGCGGCCGAGATGGGGTTTGCGCCCGAGGATGTGGTGTGGGTGCGCACCACCTTCGACCAGGCCATCGCGCCGGGCGACAAGCCCTATGACTTCAACATCCAGCAGATCTCGGTGACCGAGGAGCGGGCGCAGGTCGTGACCTTCAGCCAGGTCTATTTCCAGCCCGACAAGGCGGTGGTGGCGCTGCCCGGATCGCCCGTGGAAGGCGCGGCCTCGATGGAGGCACTGCGCGGCGCGCGCTGGGGGGCGGCCATCGGGACGACGGACCTCGCCTATCTGGAAGGCGTGATGGGCATCGCCAGCCCTGCCGTCTACAACGACCAGGCAGGCGTGTTCCAGGCGATGCAGGCGGGCCAGATCGACGCCACGGTCGTCGCGCTGCCGACCGCGCTGTTCGTGACGGCGGTGCAGGTGCCGGACGCGAAGATCATGGCGCTGTTGCCGCCCGATACGGCGGACCGGGGTCATGGATTGCTGTTCGAGTTCGGCAACCCGCTGGTCGAGTGGGTGGATGACGCGCTGGCCGCAGTGATCGCGTCGGGCAAGGTCGAGGAGCTGAAGGCGACGTACCTGGTGGCCGACCCGGACCTTCCCGTCATCACCGAATGAGCGACCCGGTTCCGGGCGGCCCCGGAGGACCTGACCCTTCGCGCCGCCCGCGCCCCCCCCGGTCGCGGAGCGGCGACTGGCGTGCCGCGGCCGTCCCGGCCGCCATCAGCGCCGCCAGCATCGCGGTCGTGTTCGGGCTCATCGGCTGGTGGGTCACATCGGCCGAGCAATGGCCGCGCATCGTCGCGCAGTTCTTCAGCCTGCACGCCATGCAGGTGTCCTTCCCCCGGGTGCTGCAGGGCTTCTGGGTGTCGATGCAGATCTGGGTGGTGGTCCTGCTGGCCACCGCCGTCTGGGGCCTGGTTCTGGCCGTCCTTCGGTCCCTGCGCGGACCGGTCTTTGCGCCGTTCCGGCTGATGGTGGTGATCTACATCGACCTGTTCCGCGGCATCCCGGCGCTGTTGCTGGTCCTTCTGTTCGGCTTCGGCATCCCGGCGCTGAACCTGCCGGGCCTGCCGAACTCGGGCCTCTTCTGGGGTGCGGTGGCGATGGTCCTGAGCTACGCGGCGTACGTGGCCGAGATCTACCGCTCCGGCATCGACGCGGTGCACGAAGGCCAGCGGGCGGCCGCCCAGTCGCTTGGCCTGACCGAATGGCAGACGATGGTCTGGGCGATCCTGCCCCAGGCCCTGCGCAACGTCCTTCCCGCGCTGATGAACATCGTCGTTGCGCTGCAAAAGGACGTGGCACTCCTGTCCGTCATCGGCGTGCGCGATGCGGTGCGCGAGGCGCAGATCTACACTGCGCAGACGTTCAACTACTCGTCCCTCGTGGTCGCGGCGGCGCTGTTCATGCTGGCGACCGTGCCGATGGCGCGGCTCGCGGACTGGGTCACCCGGCGCGACCGGGCGCGGCGGTTGCAGGTCGCCGGATGACGCCGAAGGTCAGCGTCCAGGGCGTGACGAAGTGGTTCGGCGCGGCTTGCGTGCTGGATGACGTGTCGCTGGATGTGGCACCGCATCAGACGGTCTGCCTGATCGGCGCGTCAGGCTCGGGCAAGTCCACGCTCCTGCGCACGATCAACGGCCTCGTGCCGGTCGATCACGGGCGCATCGCCCTTGACGGGGTGCCGATCGACGATCCGTCCTTTGGCCGGACGGGCGTGCAGCGCCGCGTGGCGATCGTGTTCCAGAGCTACAACCTGTTCCCGCACCTGACCGTGATGGGCAACCTGACCCTCGCCCCCCGCCGGGTGCATGGCGTGTCCCGGGCCGACGCCGAGGAGCGCGCGATGTCGCTCCTGTCCCGTTTCGGTCTGGCGGGGTTCGCGAACAGCTACCCCGAGCAACTCTCGGGCGGCCAGCAGCAGCGCGTGGCCATTGCCCGGGCGCTCGCCACCGACCCCGACGTGCTGCTGCTCGACGAGGTCACCGCCGCGCTCGACCCCGAACTGGTGGGCGAGGTGCTGGCGATCATCCGCGACCTGAAGGCGGACGGCCTGACCATGGTCATCGTCACCCACGAGATGACTTTCGCCCGCCAGGTCGCCGACCGCGTCTACTTCCTGGACGGTGGCCGCATCGTGGAAGACGCGCCCCCGGACCGCCTGTTCACCGCGCCCGACCACCCGCGCTGCCGCGCGTTCCTCGCCCGCATCCTTGCTGCCGGGCGGATGTAGGGGCGGCACCTCACCAACGCCTCTTCTTCATCCTTGCACAAGTACCCCGGGGGTGCGGGGGCAGAGCCCCCGCCCCACAGGCCTACCCCGCCGGGCGCACCAGCTTGCGGTGCGCGTCCTGCGCCAGCTTCAGCACATGCGCCATGAAGGGGCGCGTGCGGTCCTCGTCCCGCACCGCGGCGTACAGGCGCTTGACCACACCGCCCTCGGTCAGGGGGCGGGTGACGTAATCGGAACTGTAGCGCACCTCGCGCACCACCCAGTCGGGCAGGACGGCCACCCCGCGGCCCGATGCCACCAGCATCAGGATCACCGCGGTCAGTTCCACCTGCCGCACGGCCGCGGGTTCCACCTTGGCAGGCGTCAGGAGTTCCGTGAACACGTCCAGCCGCGCACGGTCCACGGGATAGGTGATCAGCGTCTCGCCGCGGAAATCCTCGGCCACGACAAAGGGCTTCGCCGCCAGCGGGTGCTTCGCCGCGGCCACGAAGACGGGGGCATAGTCGAACAGCGGCACGAAGCTGACGGCGGGCAGGTCCTCGGGGTCCGACGACACCACAAGGTCCACCTCCTCGCGCACGAGGGCTGGCAGCGCGCCGAAGGCCAGGCCCGGGCGGATGTCCACGTCCACGTCGGGCCAGGCGCGGCGGAATTCCTCGAGCACCGGGAACAGCCATTCGAAGCAGGCGTGGCATTCGATGGCGATGTGCAGCCGCCCCGCGCGGCCCGACCGCAGGCCGCTGAACTCGTCTTCCAGCGCGTCGATCTCGGGCAGGATGCGCTCGGCCAGCCTGAGCAGGCGCAGGCCCGCCGCCGACAGGCGCAGCGGCTTCGAGCGCCGGGCAAACAGCTCCACCCCCGCCTGATCCTCGATCCCCTTGACCTGGTGCGACAGGGCCGACTGCGTGATGTTCAGGACCTCGGCCGCGCGGGCCAGCCCGCCCGTGTCGTGGATCGCCTTGATCGTGCGCAGGTGACGGAATTCGAGGTGGAACTTCATGTCCGGCTCATGGTGATCTTGAGGATTATGAGTTTGTCTCATGTGCCGGGCCGTGGGACAAGGGTGACGTCAACGAAGGGTCCCGCCATGTCCGCGCCGCGCATCAGCTTCGAGTTCTTCCCGCCCCAGTCGCTGGAAGCGTCGTTCCGGCTGTGGGAGACGGTGAATGCGCTGGCGCCGCTGGCGCCCGATTTCGTGTCGGTGACCTATGGCGCGGGCGGCACCACACGCGACCTGACGCACGAGGCGGTGGCGCTGTTGACGCGCCAGTACGGGTTGAACGTCGCCGCGCACCTGACCTGCGTGAACGCGGGCCGCGCCGAGACGCTGGAGATTGCGCGCGCCTATGCCGCGGCGGGCGTGCGCGAGATCGTGGCGCTGCGGGGTGATCCGCCCAAGGGGACGGGGCGTTTCGTGCCGCACCCGGACGGGTTCCGTGATGCGGCCGAGCTGGTCGATGCGCTGGCGCGCACGGGGCTGTTCGACCGGCTGCATGTGGGCGCCTATCCCGACCCGCATCCGGAAGCGGCTGCACCCGGCGCCGACGTGGCGTGGCTGAAGCGCAAGGTGGACGCGGGCGCGACGGGCGCGATCACGCAGTTCTTCTTCGAGGCTGACACGTTCTTCCGCTTCCGCGATGCCTGTGCGGCGGCGGGGATCACCGTGCCGGTGCTGCCGGGCATCCTGCCGATCGAGAACTGGTCGGGCGTGAAGCGGTTCGCCGCGCGCTGCGGCGCGCACGTGCCGGCGTGGCTGGACGAGGCGTTCGAGAAGGCCGCGCGGGATGGCCGCGAGGAGCTTCTGGCGACCGCGGTCTGCACGGAACTGTGCGCCGACCTGATCGCGGGCGGCGTGGAGCACCTGCACTTCTACACCCTGAACAAGCCGCACCTGACGCGCGACGTGGTCCATGCGCTGGGCATCGCGCCGCGGGTGGCGCTGGAGAAGGTGGCCTGAGGGCTCTTTGATGGGTAGCGGCGGGGGGCTCTGCCCCCCGGGCGCGCGGTGCGCGCCTCCCCCCGGGATACTTCAGACAGGATGAAGGGAAGGGTGGTCAGGTCCAGTCGGACCGGCCTGTGCCCGTTGCATCGGTCAGGGAGGCGAAGCCCGCAGCGGCGCGGTGGGCGTCGAGGCCTGCGAGGATCTCGGGCACCAGCGACAGGCCGCGGTAGCTGAGCGCGGTGTAGAGTTGCAGGGCGGTGGCGCCCGCCCGGATCTTCTGCCAGGCCTGCTCGGCCGATCCGATGCCGCCCACGCCCACGAGGGAGATGCGCCCGTCCGTCAGGGCGTGCAGGCGGGCCAGCACGCGGGTGGACTTTTCGAACAAGGGCTGGCCGGAAAGGCCGCCGGTTTGCGCGGCGCTTGCACTTTTCAGGTTTTCGCGGGCGGCGGTGGTGTTAGTGGCCACGATCGCGTCCACGCCTGTCGCCAGCGCGACCTCGGCGATGTCCGACAGGTCGGCATCCGTCAGGTCGGGCGCGATCTTGAGGAACACCGGCACGGGGCGGGCGAGGCGCGTACGCGCCGTCATCACCCGGTCAAGGAGGCTTGTCAGCGCCGCGCGGGCCTGCAGGTCGCGCAGGCCGCCCGTGTTGGGCGAGGACACGTTGACGGTCGCAAAATCGATCACCGGACCGCAGGTGGTCAGCACCTGGACGAAGTCGCCCGCGCGGTCGGCGCTATCCTTGTTCGCGCCGAGGTTCAGGCCCACGGGCGGGCCGCCCGCGGGGCGCTTTGCCAGCCGGTCGCGGATCGCCGCCATCCCGTCGTTGTTGAAGCCGAAGCGGTTGATGGCCGCCTGATCGTCCGGCAGGCGGAACAGGCGGGGGCGCGGGTTGCCGGGTTGGGGGCGGGGGGTGGCCGCCCCGACCTCGACCCAGCCGAGCCCGGCCCGCATCAGGGGGGCCAGCGCCACGGCGTTCTTGTCGAAGCCCGCGGCAAGGCCGAGGGGATTCGACAGCCTCAGCCCCCCCAGCGTGACGGCCAGCGCGGGGCGATCCGGTACGCGGGGCAGGGGTGCCAGGCCCGACCGCAGGGCGGCGAGCGCGAGGCCGTGGGCGGTTTCCGGGTCGATCCGGCGCAGCGCGGCGAGGCCCGCGCGTTCCAGAACGCTCATGCGAGGGGCGGGAAGACGTGGGCGCCGTCCGGCCCGAGGGGCAGGGGCGCGTGCCAGGCGACGTCCGTCCGCCGCAGGGGGCGGTAGAGGTGGGGGAACAGCGCCCCGCCGCGCGAGGGTTCCCAGCGCAGGGCATCGCCGAGCGCGTCCGCATCGACGGCCGCCAGCACCAGCCCCGCCGCGCCCACGAAGTGTTTTGCCGCCGTCTCGGCCGCCTGTGCGGCGGTCGAGAAGTGGATGTAGCCGTCGGCCAGGTCCACCGGCGCCCCGGCCGTTTCGCCCGCGGCCACCAGCGCCTGCCATTCGGTGGCGCGGAAGATCTTGTAGATCACCATGGCCTGCCTGATCGCGCGGCAGGGCGGGGCGGTCAAGGGCGGGCGTCACGGCGGCGTCATCGCAATCTGCAAGATACCGCGCCATCGGGCTTTGACCCGGCGCCGCGCGCGTTGTCACATGACTGTCACAATCACCAGACGTGGAGACCACCTGATGCGACACCTGTTCCTTGGGTCCGTGGCGGCCGTTGCTCTGGCGCCGGGCATGGCGCTGGCCGACTACACGCTGACGATCCTGCACATCAACGATTTCCACGACCGGTTCGAGGCGGTGTCGGCCTCGGGCTCGCGCTGTTCGGACGAGGCGCAGGCCGAGGGCAAGTGCCTGGGCGGGATCGCGCGGCTGGTGCCGGCGATTGCCGAGGCCCGCGCGCGGCATGCGAACAGCCTGCTGCTGGATGGCGGCGACCAGTTCCAGGGCACGCTGTTCCATACCCAGTACCTGGGCGCCATGTCGGCCGAATTCATGAACCGGATCGGGTTCGAGGCGATGGCGGTCGGCAACCACGAGTTCAACCACGGGGTCGAGACGCTGGCGGCCTATG
Organism: Rhodobacteraceae bacterium UBA996; assembly: GCA_002291955.1. Lineage (GTDB taxonomy): Bacteria > Pseudomonadota > Alphaproteobacteria > Rhodobacterales > Rhodobacteraceae > UBA996. The sequence goes on from DBBA01000050.1 coordinate 12,467, forward strand.
CCAAGGCACTGGAGTTCCCGTTCCTGATGGCGAACGCCGACTTGACCGGCGAGCCGGGGCTGGCGGCGGAAGTGCAGAAGTCGGTCGTGATCGAGAAGGCGGGCGAGCGCATCGGGATCATCGGGCTGACGCCGCAGAACAACGCCGAACTGTCGAGCCCGGGGCCGAACATCGTCTTCACTGATCCGGTCGCGGCGACGCAAGGAGAGGTGGACCGGCTGACGGCCGAGGGGGTGAACAAGATCATCCTGCTCAGCCACTCGGGTCTGGCCGAGGACCTGCGCATCGCGGCCGGTGTCACGGGCGTGGACGTGATCGTGGGCGGACATTCGCACACGCTGCTGTCCAACACGGTGGAAGGCGCCGCCGGGCCCTATCCCACCGTCGCCAATGGCGTGCCGATCGTGCAGGCGGGGTCCTATGGCATCTATCTTGGCGAACTGGTCGTCACCTGGGATGACGCGGGCAACGTCGTGTCCGCGACCGGCGACGTGACGCTGCTGGATGCGTCCGTGCCCGAGGATGCGGACGTGCTGGCGCGGGTTGCGGAACTGGGCGCGCCCTTGGAGGCGATCCGCAACGAGGTGGTGGCCGAAGCGGCGGCCGAGATCGACGGGGCGCGCGAGAACTGCCGCGCGCGGGAATGCGCCATGGGCAACCTGGTGGCCGAGGCGATGCTGGCGCGGGTCAAGGACCAGGGCGTGCAGATCGCCATTGCCAACGGTGGTGGGCTGCGCGCGTCGATCGACGCGGGGCCGGTGACGAAGGGCGAGGTGCTGACGGTGCTGCCGTTCCAGAACTCGCTGTCCACGTTCCAGATCACCGGCGAAGCCCTTCTGGCCGCGCTGGAAAACGGGGTGAGCCAGGTCGAGGAAGGGTCGGGCCGGTTCCCGCAGGTGGCGGGGATGAAGTACACGTTCGACCTGTCGCAGCCCGCGGGCAGCCGGGTGAGCGACGTGATGGTGGCGGAAGGGGACGGGTTCGTGGCCCTTGACCCGGCCAAGATCTACAGCGTCGTGTCGAACGACTTTGTCCGCAAGGGCGGGGACGGCTATGCGATGTTCGTCGATGCGGCCAACGCCTATGACTTTGGCCCCGATCTGGCGGATGTGACGGCGGACTTCCTGGCCGCGAACGCGCCCTATGCGCCGTTCCTGGATGGCCGGATCACGCAGAAGTAGGTCCGCAGCGAGCAGGACTGGGGCGCGGGGACGGACCCTCGCGCCCCTTTCCTTTTGGCAATGCCGGCGGCAGGTTGCGGTCCATGTGCGGCCGGTTCGTCCTGACCACCCCGTCCGAGGCGCTGGCGGCGCTGTTCGCCGCCCAGCCCGACAACGACCTGCCGGGCGTGCCCGACTGGAACGTGTGCCCGACGGTGCCGGTGCACGCGGTCACGTCCGAGGGCGGGGTGCGGCGGCTGCGGGCGATGCGCTGGGGGTTCGTGCCCACCTGGTACAAGGCGCCGGGTGACGGGCCGCTGCTGATCAACGCGCGGTCCGAGACGATTGCGGAAAAGCCCGCGTTCCGGGCGGCGGCGCGGGAACGGCGCTGCATCGTGCCCGCCAGCGGGTTCTACGAATGGACGCGGGCGCCGGGGCAGACCCCCTTGCCGTGGTTCGTCAGCCGCGCGGATGGCGCGGAGATGGAGATGGCCGGTGTCTGGCAGGCATGGGAGCGCGACGGGGTGCGCCTGGTGACGGTTGCCGTCGTGACCTGTGCGGCGACCGGGCCGCTGGCGGCGGTGCATGACCGGATGCCGGTGATCCTGACGCCCGACACCCGCGCGCTGTGGCTGGGCGAGGCGGGGCATGGGGCGGCGCGGCTGATGGTGCCCGTGCCCGAGGACACCCTGCGATTGTATCGCGTGGGGACCGAGGTGAACTCGAACCGGGCGCGGGGGCCGGGGCTGATCGCCCCCCTGGCCGGGCCCTAGGCCCGGGGGGCGCAAAAAAAAAGGCCGCGCACGGGGGCGCGGCCGGTCAGTACAGGGAGGATCCGTGCCACAACCGCGGCACGTGACCCAAGGTAACCCGAGAATCGGGCAAAGGTGTGAATCCCGCAGTGTTGGCGCGTGAATGTTGCGTTGCCGCCACAGGCGCCTGGCGGCCCGGATCGCCGCCGGGACAGGCCCGCCGACAGGGCCGACATCACCACCGGCGGGCCCGTCCGCGTTGCAAATGGCAACGGCGGCTGCAAACAAACTGTCGCATAACCGTCATGCAAGTGTAACATTGTCTGACCAGGCGCGGTCCACACGCCAGACTTGGGGGAAATCATGACCGGACTTCTGTTGTCCACAGCGGCCTTTGCCGTCATCGCCGGTGCGGCTTCGGCGCAGACAGAGATCCAGTTGTGGCACGCCATGGGCGGGGAACTGGGCCAGCGCCTGGAAGCCATCGCGACCGACTTCAACGCGTCGCAGACCGACTACAAGATCGTGCCCGTCTTCAAGGGCACCTATGCCGAGACGCTGACCGCGGGCATCGCCGCGTTCCGTGCGGGCGAGCAGCCCGCGATCATGCAGGTGTTCGAGGTCGGCACCGGCACGATGATGGCCGCCAAGGGCGCGGTCTACCCGGTGTACCAGCTGATGGCCGACCAGGGCGAGCCGTTCGACCCGGCCGCGTTCCTGCCGTCGGTGGTGGGCTACTACACCGATCCCGAGGGCAACATGCTCTCGATGCCGTTCAACTCCTCGACCCCCATCCTGTACTACAACAAGAACGTGTTCGAGGCTGCGGGCCTTGACCCGGACACGCCGCCCAAGACCTGGGCCGAGGTGGAGGCGTTCAGCCGCCAGATCATGGCTTCGGGCGCGGCGCCCTGCGGCTTCACCACGGGCTGGGTCAGCTGGATCCAGACCGAGAACTTCTCGGCCTGGCACAACCTGCCCATCGGCACCAACGGCAACGGCTTCGGCAACGTGGACAGCGAACTGCTGTTCAACAACGAGACCGTCGCGCGCCACTGGAACAACCTGAAGACCTGGCAGGACGAGGGGCTGTTCCAGTACGGCGGCCCGGTCGGCGGCAATGACGCGGCGCCCAAGTTCTATGCGCAGGAATGCGCGATGATCATGAACTCGTCGGCGTCGCGGGCGGGCGTGCTGGCCAATGCCACCGCGTTCGAGGTGGGTTTCGGCATGCTGCCCTACTACGATGACGTGGCGGGTGCGCCGCAGAACTCGATCATCGGGGGCGCCACGCTGTGGGTGCTGCAGGGCCGCCCGGCCGAGGAATACGCGGGCATGGCGAAGTTCTTCACCTACCTGTCCTCGCCCGAGGTGCAGGCCGACTGGTTCGAGCCGACCGGCTACCTGCCGATCACGCAGGCGTCCTATGACTTCTCGGTGGCGCGCGGGTTCTTTACCGCGAACCCCGGCGCGGACATCCCGATCAACCAGATCACGCTGAACCCGCCGACCGAGAATTCCAAGGGTCTGCGCTTCGGCAACTACGTCCAGATCCGCGACGTGATCGACGAGGAGTTCCAGGCGCTGCTGGGCGGGTCCAAGACCGCGCAGGAGGCCCTGGATGCGGTGGTTGCCCGCGGCAATGCGCTGATCGACGAGTTCGCGGCGGCGAACCAGTAATCCGGCACGCCCGACAGGGGGGCCTGCGCGGGATGCCGCGCGGGCCCCTTCCTCATCTTCCCCGCCGCCCGAATTCCCTGCCGCCCGAGGCCCCGACGATGACCGGTCCGACATGAAGCGCACGCTGTTCCGGAACCAGCTTCTGCCGTGGCTTCTGCTGGCGCCGCAGCTTCTGATCACGGCGGTGTTCTTCCTGTGGCCCGCGGGGCAGGCGGTCTGGTCGAGTTTCCTGCGGCAGGATGCGTTCGGCTTTACCACCACCTTCGTCGGCTGGGCGAACTACACCGCGCTGTGGGCCGATCCGCTGTATCTGGCGTCGTTCCGGGTGACGCTGGTGTTTTCCGTCGCGGTCACGGTGCTGGCGATGGGCACTGCGCTGATCCTGGCCGTGGCCGTGGACCGGCTGATCCGGGCGGGGTCCACCTATACCACGCTGATCGTCTGGCCCTATGCGGTGGCGCCCGCCGTCGCGGGCATCCTGTGGTGGTTCATGTTCAACCCCACCATCGGGATCCTGGCCTACGTGATGAAGACGCTGGGCTATGACTGGAACCACCGGCTGAACGCGGGCGATGCCATGACGCTGGTCGTCATCGCGGCCGCGTGGAAGCAGGTGAGCTACAACTTCCTGTTCTTCGTCGCGGGGTTGCAGTCCATTCCTGCGTCCTTGCGCGAAGCTGCGGCGATTGACGGGGCGGGGCCGGTGAAGCGGTTCTTCACCATCACGCCGCCGCTTCTGGCGCCGACCACGTTCTTCCTGCTGGTCGTCAACATCGTCTACGCGATGTTCGACACCTTTCCGGTGATCGACGCAACCACCAGCGGCGGCCCGGCGCAGGCCACCAACATCCTGGTCTACAAGGTCTACAAGGACGGGTTCATCGGTCTGAACCTCGGGTCGTCGGCGGCGCAGTCGGTGGTGCTGATGGCCATCGTGATCGCGCTGACCATCGTCCAGTTCCGGTATGTCGAGCGGCGGGTGAACTACTGATGGTCGAGAACCGCCCCTGGCTGACGTTGCTCGCGCATGTCGTCCTGACCTTCGGCGTGGCGCTGGTGGCGTTCCCGGTGTGGATCGCGCTGGTGGCGTCCACGCACGAGCCGTCCACCTTCCTGTCGGGCGTGGTGCCTTTGTGGTTCGGCGACAACGCCTATGACAGCTATGCCACGATGCTGTCGGCGGGGATTTCCACGTCGGGTGCCCCCCCCGTATCGGGGATGCTGTTCAACAGCATGGTCATGGCCATCCTGATCGCGGTGGGCAAGATCGCGATCTCGCTGACGTCGGCCTTTGCCATCGTCTACTTCCGCTTCCCGTTCCGGCAGGCGGCGTTCTGGATGATCTTCATCACGCTGATGCTGCCGGTCGAGGTGCGCATCCTGCCGACATTCGAGGTGGTGGCGGGCCTGGGGCTTCTGAACAGCTATGCGGGCCTGACCATCCCCCTGATCGCGTCGGCGACCGCGACGTTCCTGTTCCGGCAGGTGTTCCTGACGATCCCCGACGAGCTGACCGAGGCTGCGCGGATCGACGGGGCGGGGCCCTTGAAGTTCTTCAAGGACATCCTGATCCCGCTGTCGCGCACCAACATCGCGGCCTTGTTCGTGATCCTGTTCATCTATGGCTGGAACCAGTACCTCTGGCCGCTGCTGATCACGACCGATGACGGCTCTTACACCATCGTCGCGGGCATCAAGCGGATGGCCGAGGTGGCGGAAGCCGATCCGCAGTGGAACTTCATCATGGCGACGGCCGTGATGGCGATGCTGCCGCCGGTGCTGGTCGTGCTTCTGATGCAGCGGCTGTTCGTCAAGGGTCTGGTGGAAACGGAGAAGTAAGGCATGGCAGGCATTTCCATCGACCGGGTGTCCAAGGTCTATGCGGGCGGCGTGTCCGCCGTGCGCGAGGTGTCGGTGGACATCCCCGACGGCGCCTTTGCCGTGCTGGTCGGCCCGTCGGGCTGCGGCAAGTCCACGCTGTTGCGGATGATCGCGGGGCTGGAGGCGATCACCAGCGGAGACGTGACGATCGGCGCGCGGCGGGTCAACGATCTGGACCCCGCCGACCGGGACATCGCGATGGTGTTCCAGAACTACGCGCTCTACCCGCACATGTCGGTGCGGGAAAACCTGAGCTACGGGTTGCGCAACCGCAAGACGCCCAAGGACGAGATCGCGCGGCGCGTGCAGGCCGCGGCCGACATCCTGCAGATCGGTCCGTTCCTGGACCGCAAGCCGCGCGCCCTGTCGGGCGGGCAGCGGCAGCGGGTCGCCATGGGCCGCGCCATCGTGCGCGAACCGGCGGCGTTCCTGTTCGATGAACCCCTGTCGAACCTGGATGCCAAGCTGCGGGTGCAGATGCGGGCCGAGATCAAGCAGTTGCAGCGGCGGCTGGGCACGACCAGCATCTACGTCACCCATGACCAGCAGGAAGCCATGACCATGGCCGACAAGCTGATCGTGCTGAATGGTGGCGTGATCGAGCAGGAGGGGGAGGCGCTGGATATCTACCGCCGCCCGGCGACGACGTTCGTGGCGGCCTTCATCGGGTCGCCGCCGATGAACCTGATCGACGCGCGCGTGGCCGGGGGGCGGCTTCTGGTCGGCAGCGCGGTGGTCGCCGACGGGGTCGGCATGGCCGACGGCGCGGTGACGCTGGGCATCCGCCCCGAGGATCTGGAACCTGGCGGCGGGGGGCTCGACCTGACGGTCGATTTCGTCGAGGAGATGGGGGCCGAACGCCTTGTCCACGGTCTGCACGAGGGGCAGAAGGTGATCGTCACGCTGCCGCCCGACTATCCGCTGGGCGAGCGGCTGCGCGTCACCGCACCGGGCGACCGGCTGCACCTGTTCGATCCGGCCACGGGACGCCGCCTTGACGCTTGATATCGCCGAACGCACCGAACTGGTCCGCATCGTGCGCGAGGTCGCGCGCGCGGAAGTCCTGCCGCGCTGGCGCAGCGTGGCGCCGGTGGCGGTGTCCGAGAAGTCCGGTCCGCAGGATCTGGTGACCGAGGCCGACACCGCGGCCGAGACCGCGCTGACGGCGGCGATCCGCGCGGGTTTCGGCTGGGACGTGGTGGGCGAGGAAGGCGTGGCGGCCGATGCGGCCGTGCAGGACCGGCTGGCACGGCCCGGCCGGGTGGTGGTGATCGACCCCATCGACGGGACCTGGATGTTCGCCAAGGGGCAGGCCGGGTTCGGCATGATCCTGGCGGTCGTGCAGGACGGGCAGACCGTGTTCGGCCTGCACATGGACCCGGTGCCGGGCGACTGGGTCTGGGCCGGCCTGGGGCAGGGCGCGCACTGGGCGCGGCCCGATGGCGCGACCCGGGCGCTGCGCGTGGCCCCCGCCCGCCCCCTGGCCGAGATGTCGGGCTTCCTGTCGCCGAACCTGTTCGCCGAGCGCCACCGCGCGGCCCTGGCGGCCGCGATCCCGGATTTCACCCGCGTCCTGTCGCTGCGCTGCTCGGCGCACGAGTACCGGATGCTGGCCGAGGGGCATGTGGACTTCAACCTGTCCGCCGCGCTGCACCCCTGGGACCATGCGGCCGGTGTGCTGATGGTGCAGGAAGCGGGCGGCGTGGCCCGGCTGATCGACGGCACGCCCTATGCGCCCGCGCTGCGTACGGGGCACATGCTGGCCGCGGCCAGCGAACCCGGCTGGCAGGCGCTGGCCGACCGGTTCGGCCTGCTGCGCGGCTGACCGTTCCCGACGCCTGCGGTTCCGGGCGCATGCCTCCCCCCCCACCCTGGGGAAGGGGTGGGGGGCCCAGTGTGCGACCGCGCCTGTCGCGTCCCTGTCATCGGCGCATCACACCCCTGTCGTGCCTGCCGACTAGCCGTGGCGCACGTTGCCCGACTGGAGAACCCGATGCCCGCGCCGATCCGCTTTGCCATCCTTGCCACGCTCGCCGCCGTGCCCGCGGCCGCGCAGGAGACCACGTTCCCCGCCACGCTGGCGGGCCATGCGCTGATCCCGGCGCTGACCATGATCGCGCCCCCCGCGGATGCCCCCCGCGATGCCTGGATATCGGGCAAGTTCACCGGCCCGGCGCGCAACGACGAACCGATGACCGTGATGGGCGACACCGGCGCGCTGCATGGCCGCCGCGCGACGGGCATCCGCCTGCCGTTCCTCGGCCAGCCGCTGCAGGGCCTGTCGGGCTTCGCCATGGACCGCACGGCGGACGGCGCCATCGTCACGCTGACTGACAACGGGTTCGGGTCCAAGGCGAACTCGCCCGATGCGCTTCTGTTCTTCCACCACATCGCCCCCGATTTCGCGACGGGTGCCGTGGACGTGCGCCGCACCGTGTTCCTGCGCGACCCCAACCGCGTGGTCCCGTTCCGCATCGCCTATGAGGCGAGCGATGCGCGCTACCTGACCGGCGGCGACTTCGACCCCGAATCGATCCAGGTGGTGGGTGACAGCGTCTGGATCGGCGAGGAGTTCGGCCCCTACCTGATCCGCGCGACGCTGGATGGCGTGGTGACGGGCGTGTTCCTGACGCAGATGGACGGCGCCGATCTGAAGTCGGTCGATCACCCGACGATCTCGGGCCTCAGCTCCGCGGGCAAGGACTGGCGCGTGACGCGGTCGAGCGGATACGAAGGCATGGCGCTGCAGCCGGGCACGGGCCTGCTGTGGGGGATGCTGGAAAAGCCGCTCCTGAACGCGGAAGGCACGTCCGAGGGCGCGTTCCTGCGCGTGCTCGCGTTCGATCCGGCAGCGGCGGCCTGGACCGGCCAGCAGTTCAAGGTGGCGCTGGCGGACGGTGCGACCGCGATCGGCGATTTCAACTTTGTCGACGAAACGCGGGCGATGTTCATCGAGCGCGACAACGGCGAAGGCGATCCGTCGCTGAAATGCGCGGGCGACCCGGCGCCGGACTGCTTCCCGAACCCGGCGATGCTGAAGCGTGTGGTGATGATCGATACCGCCACGCTCGATGCCGACGGCTTTGCCCGCCGGATCGGCCACATCGACCTGATGGCCATTGCCGACCCGAACGGGCTGGCGCGCCTGCCCACCGCGGCCGCGCGCGACCTGACCGGCACCTTCACGCTGCCGTTCTTCACCATCGAGAACGTCATGCGGGTGGACGACACGCACATCGCGGTGGCGGTGGACAACAACCTGCCGTTCTCGTCGGGGCGGGCGCTGGATGCGGCTGCCGACAGCGAGATGGTGCTTTTGGCCGTGCCGGAGTTCCTGGCCGCCCGCTGAGGCGGCGCCACGGGTTTCGTGACGAGTGGTTGGGTCGGGGGTGAGTGGGGGCGGTCCGGACAGGGCCGCCCTTTCCCGTTCGCGCACGGGCCGTGGTCGAGCCGCCAACGCCGCGCAAGGCACCCGCCTTGCCTGCAACATGAGGGCGGTCCGCGGCGGCATGGGGGGAGAAATGGCAGCCCGTAGGCTACATAATCTCTTCGTCATACTGTCTCGCGCTGTTGCAGAAAATCATTTAATAGCATATACTTAATGGGTCGATGGGCCTCACCTGTCCCAGTCGATTTCACTCTGTCCCACCATTTGTCCCACCATTTCTCATGCCGAGTGGTGGGACAAATGGTGGGACAGAAGTTAGACCTGCGGGGTCGGAAGGATGGGAAAATTGTCGGTCAAGCGCGTCGCCGCAACCCGCAAGCCGGGGATGTACGGTGACGGCGATGGGCTCTACCTCCGGGTCGGGCCGACCGGCGCGAAATCCTGGATCCTGCGCACCCTCGTGCACGGCAGGCGTCGGGAGTTGGGGCTGGGCAGCCTCGCCTGGATGAGCCTCGCCGAGGCCCGCGAGGAGGCGCGCAAGCTTAGGACCGAGGCCCGGTCGGGTCGTGACCCGGACCTGCTCCGGAAACGCGAGGAGCTGAGCTTCGAGGAGGCCGCGAAGCGTAATCACGCCTCGCTCTCCCGCACCCTCAAGAGCGACCGTCATGCGGAGCTCTGGATGCGGTCGCTGGAACTCTACGCCTTCCCCAAGATCGGCAAGCGTCCGATCCAGTCCATCACCTCGGCCGAAGTCCTCGCCATCCTGAATCCGATCTGGGCGAAGAAGCACGACACCGCGCGGCGGGTGAAACAGCGCATTGCCGCCGTCTTCGACTGGGCGAAAGGGGCGGGGCACTATCCGCACGAAAACCCCGTCGCGGGGCTGAAGAAGGCGCTGCCTGCCGTGAAGCGGAAGGCTGAGCACATGGCGGCACTCCCCTGGCGTGAGTTGCCCGCCTTCATGGCGCAGCTTGCAACGCGCGAGGCGGTCTCGGCCAGGTGTCTCGAATTCCTGATCCTGACCGCGCTCCGCAGCGGCGAGGTGCGGGGCGCGGAATGGTCCGAGTTCGATCTGGAGGCCGGTGTGTGGCTGGTGCCCGACGCGCGGATGAAGCGCGGCCTGCCCCATCGTGTGCCCCTCTCGCCCGAGGCTTTGGCCGTGCTCGAGAAGGTACGCGGCCTCGATCCTGTTTGCGTCTTCCCGAGCCCCAAGCGCGGGAAGGACCACAAGGCGCAGCCCCTCTCCGTCATGGCCTTCAAGCCGCTCCTCGGTCGAATGGGCGCGGACGGCTTCACCGTGCACGGCTTCCGCTCCACCTTCCGCGACTGGTGCAGCGAGAGCGCGCATGCGGATCGCGAAGTGGCCGAGGCGGCGCTGTCCCATGCGACCGGCAACGAGGTCGAGCGGGCCTATGCGCGCTCCGATCTTTTCGACCGGCGCCGGGCGCTGATGGACGCCTGGGGACGTTTCGCCACGGGCAAGAGTGGCGAGGTCGTGGAGCTTGTTAGGTGATGCGGGCACCCTTTCTCACTTCCCGGCCTTCTCCTTCGCTTCGATCTCGAAGGCCGCGCGTCCCCAGTCGCGCCAGACCTTCCGCGCGTGTTCGCCTTGCTCACCGTCCAGCCGGTCGGCCATCCAGAGGAGCGCACCGAAGATCAGGGTTCTGTCGTCGCCGGTGATCTCGACGATCCCGGCTTTCGCGACCAGCCCGCCGAGCTCGATCAGCTGCCGGGTGCGCGTGCGCCGGTCCATCTGCCAGTCCCTCCGGTCATGCCGCGCCCGGGCCGCCTGATGGCGGTTGGCTGCTGCCCGGTTGTGGTTCAGCGCGGCCTCCGTCGCCATGAACCGGGGAAGCAGATCGCCGGGTCTTTCCGCGAAACATCGCCGCCCCGCGCTTCGCCCAGGCCACCCGCTTTGCCGCATCCGTCGTCTCGGCCAACACGATCAGCGCACCCGCCAGTTCCTCGGGCGCCAGCGCGTCGGCCCCGGTGGCGATCACCAGCTCGCCCAGTTGCTGCACCTTGCGCGTCTTGAGCTCGCGGGCCTTGTCCACGAGCGCCTTCAGTTCCGCGTCGAAATCCCGTGGTTTGCGCATGTTGCTCTCCTCAAGTGGTTGATGCGGTGAGGATACCGATACCCCGCGCGAAAGGCTCCTGGGTCGCCGGGACGGTGCGGGACGGCCCGGTCCCGCCCGAGAATTTTTCGAGGGAGGGGGCGCTTATACGTCGTTACGACGTCGCGGTGCCCGTGGCACAGATCGCCCCATCATGGCGATCTATCATCTTCATATGAAGGTCATCGGGCGGTCCTCCGGCGCAAGTGCTGTCGCAGCCGCCGCCTACCGGTCCGCCTCGCGGCTCCGGGACGAGCGGATCGAGCGCAGCCACGACTTCACGGCCAAGCGCGGCGTCGTGCATTCCGAGGTGCTGTTACCCGAGGGCGCGCCCGAGGATCTGTCCGACCGCGAACGCCTCTGGAACGAAGTCGAGGCATTCGAAGTCCGCCGCGACGCGCAGCTTGCGCGCGAGTTGGAGTTCGCCCTGCCGAGGGATATGACCGAGGCCCAGGCAATCGAGCTGGCGCGCGACTTCGTGCAGTCGGAGTTCGTCGATCGCGGCATGATCGCCGATCTGAACGTGCACTGGGACCGGACCGACGATGGCCTGCCGAAACCCCATGCCCATGTCATGCTGACGATGCGCTCGGTGGGCGAGGACGGCTTCGGCCCCAAGGTGCGGGAGTGGAACCGCACCGACCTGCTCGCGCGCTGGCGCGAGCGCTGGGCAGAGTTCGCGAATGAGCGTCTCGCCGAGCTCGACATGGACGCGCGGATCGATCACCGCAGCCTCAAGGCGCAGGGCATCGGGCTGGAGCCGCAGGACAAGATCGGCGCGCCCGCGCAGCGGATCGTGGGCGAGGGCCGCGAGGCCGACCGCGCCGAGATGCACCGGTCCATCGCACGCGAGAACGGCACCCGGATCATCGCCGATCCGGGCCTCGCGCTCGATGCGATCACCCGGCAGCAGGCGACCTTCACCCGCCGCGACATGGCCGCCTTCGCCCACCGCCACAGCGACGGTCCGGGCCAGTTCGATGCGGTCCTGGGGGCGATGCGCCGAGCGCCCGACCTGGTGGCGCTGGGGCAGGATGTGCGGGGCGACGAGCGCTTCACGACACGCGACATGCTGGAGGCCGAACAGCGCCTCCATCGCGCGGTGATGGCGATGGCGGAGCGCTTGCGTCATGGCGTTGACGCCCGCGACCGAGACGCGGCCCTCGCCAGCGTCGAGGCGCGGGGTCTGAGCCTCTCGGCCGAGCAGGCCGAGGCCCTGGCGCATGTCACCGACGGGCGCGATCTCGGCATCGTCATCGGTCATGCCGGGACGGGGAAGAGCGCGATGCTGGGCGTGGCGCGTGAGGCCTGGGAGGCGGCGGGGTACAACGTCCGCGGCGCGGCGCTCTCGGGGATTGCAGCGGAAAACCTTGAGGGCGGATCGGGGATCGGGTCCCGCACCATCGCGAGCCTGGAGCGCGGCTGGGCGCATGGGCGCGATGCGCTCACCCCGCGCGACATCCTCCTGATCGACGAGGCCGGGATGGTCGGTACGCGGCAGCTCGAGCGCGTGCTGTCGCAGGCGGCGGACGCCGGGGCCAAGGTGGTGCTGGTCGGCGATCCGCAGCAGTTGCAATCGATCGAAGCCGGGGCGGCGTTCCGGTCGCTGCACGACCGCCATGGCGGCGCGCGGATCGGCGAGGTCCGGCGCCAGCGCGAGGACTGGCAGCGCGAGGCGACGCGCGATCTGGCGACGGGCCGAACCGAGGCAGCGCTGGCGGCCTACGAGGCCCATGGCCGTGTGCGTGCGGCTTCGACCCGTGAGGCGGCACGCGAGGCCCTGATCGAGGGCTGGAACCGCGACCGGCAGGCCGATCCGGAGGCCAGCCGCATCATCCTGACCCATACCAATGACGAGGTGCGCGCGCTGAACCTCGCCGCGCGTGCGCGGATGCGGGCCGCGGGTGATCTGGGTGGGGACGTCCGACTCACCGTCGAGCGCGGCGCGCGCGACTTCGCCCCCGGCGACCGCGTCATGTTCCTGCAGAACGACCGCGGCCTCGGCGTGAAGAACGGCACGCTGGGGACCGTCGACGCGATCGACCGCCAGTCTATGACCGTACGCACCGAAGATGGCCGCGCCGTCTGCTTCGACCTGAAGGACTACGACCGGATCGACCACGGCTACGCGGCGACGATCCACAAGTCGCAGGGCATGACGGTGGACCGCGCCCATGTGCTGGCCACACCCGGCCTCGACGCCCATGCCAGCTACGTGGCCCTCACCCGGCACCGTGACGGGGTGGA
>DBBA01000145.1 GCA_002291955.1 Rhodobacteraceae bacterium UBA996
CGTCAGATCAGCGGAACGGCGGCGAATACATCAGGCCGCCCTGGGTCCACTGCGCGTTCAGACCGCGCGCCAGACCGATGGGCGTGCCCTCGCCGATGTGGCGGGCGAAGATCTCGCCATAGTTGCCGACCGCAGCGATGGCCTGCTTGGCCCAGAGCGGTTCCAGCCCGATCATGGCACCCAGCGTGCCTTCGGTGCCCAGAAGCCGGTTGATCTCGGGGTTCTGGGTGCCCTTCGACAGTTCCTCGACGTTGGCCGAGGTGATGCCCAGCTCCTCCGCCGACACCAGCGCGTTGAACGTCCAGCGGACGAGGTCGCCCCAGTTGTCGTCGCCGTGGCGCACGACCGGGCCGAGCGGTTCCTTGGACACCACCTCGGGCAGGATCATGAACTCGTCCGGGTTGGGATAGATCGCGCGCGACGCAGCCAGACCCGACACGTCGGTGGTGTAGACGTCGCAGGCGCCCGCCAGGAACTGCTGCTCGCCTTCCGCGTTGGTCGCCACCGGCACGGGCGTGTAGGTCATGCCGTTGATGCGGAAATAGTCGGCCAGGTTCAGTTCCGTCGTGGTGCCGGTCTGGATGCAGATCGTCGCGCCGTCCAGTTCCTTGGCCGAGGCGATGTTCATGTCCTTGCGGACCATGAAGCCCTGCCCGTCATAGTAGTTCACGCCGACGAAGTTCAGCTTCAGGTCGGTATCGCGCGAGTAGGTCCAGGTCGAGTTGCGGACCAGAACGTCGATCTTGCCCGAGGCCAGCTGCTCGAACCGGTCGGCCGACGTGGTGGGGATGTATTCGACCTTGGACGCGTCGCCGAAGATCGCCGCGGCGATCGCCTTGCACACATCCACGTCGAAGCCCTGCCAGTTGCCCTGCGCGTCGGGCGCGGCAAAGCCCGCCAGACCCGTGTTGGTGCCGCAGACCAGCTGTCCGCGCGCCTTGACGGCTTCCAGCGTCGCTTGCGCCGAAGCAGCCGAGGCCAGCCCGACCAGCGTGGCGGCACCGAGAATGAGAGTCTTCTTCATGAGCGTCCTCTTCCTGTTTGCTCCGCATGTGTCAGCGGATGTTCGGCCCCTGCGGACCATCGTCTTGGGGCCAGACGTCGCCAGCCCTCAATGCCCAGACATTGGGCGGAATCCAGCCACAAGGTCAAGGCGAGGGCCGGATTTCGGGGTCAAATGCCCGTTTCGTCCAACTTCTGCGTGGGTTGCACAGATGTTGGGCAGTCCGCTACACGGCCAGCAGGTCCACGAAGGCACCCGCGCGCAGGAACTCGGCCCGGCGGATCGCCGCCCGTTCGGCGGCCTCCGCGTCGATTCCCCATTGCGCTTCCTGCCACGATTCGTCGATCCGTGCCGCGTCCCACAGGGCCGCGCGCGGGGCCGACGGGGGCAGCGCGGCAAGCCCGATCACCAGCGATCCCGACAGCGCGACAAGGTCATGCAGCCCGGCAAGGGTGAAGGGATCGCAGGCGGCGACCGCGCCGCGCAGGCAGGCCAGCGCGTCCGGGTCCTGCGGCACATGCATCACGCCCGCGCGCGGGACCAGCCGCGCCCCATGCGTGACCGCGCACTCGTCCAGCAGCGGGTCCCAGGCCGCGGCCTGCCGCGCGACCAGCCCCGCGGGCGCATCCGCGCGGTAGCAGGTCAGGTCGCTGTCGCCATAGGCCGCGACCGTGTCCACCACGGCGTCGTGCTGCACGGCGACCGTGTCGATGGCGGAATTGGCCATGCGCGTCAGCGGCATGGCGGCGGGCTGCACGGTCTCGCCCTGCGCTGCCCATTCCGCCGCCACGGCCTGCGCCAGCGCCTGCGTCGGCACCACGAACACGCGCTTCGCGGGCGTCCGCAGGGGGCGGCTGTCCAGCCCCACGCCCCAGCCGCCCTCGACCTCCTGCGCCGCGGCGGCGGTCCAGAAGCGCTTCATCGTCCAGCCGGTCATGCCCGCCCCCACAGATCGTCCAGCGCGCCCGGCACCTCGGACCAGTCGGCCGCGATCCGGTCCGCGCCCGCCGCGCGCAGGTCGGCGACCGGGTGATAGCCCCAGGCGACCCCCAGCGTCCGCACCCCCGCCGCGCGGCCCATCTCGATGTCGAACGTGGTGTCGCCCACCATCACCGCGTCCCGCGCCGCCACGCCGGTGTCGGCGAGGGCCGCCAGCACCATGGCCGGATGCGGCTTCGACGGATGCAGGTCCGCCGTCTGGTGCGTGGCGAACAGCCCGCCGATCCCGTGCGCGGCATAGACGTGGTCCAGCCCCCGCCGCGCCTTGCCGGTGGCCACGCCCATCACTACGCCCTCGCGGACGGCCAGCGCATCCAGCACGGCTCGCGCGCCGGGATACAGGGGCGCCGAGGCCTCGCCCCCGCCTGCGGCCCGTGCGGCCACAAATGCGTCCTTGTAGGCGGCCACCGCCCGGTCCACCGCCGCCTCGGTCAGGTCGGGCGCCAGCCGCGCGACCGCAACCGGCAGCGACAGGCCCACGATGGACAGCACCGCCGCGCGATCAGGCCCCGCCCGCCCCAGCGCGGCAAAGGCCGCCTCCATCGCGGCAGCGATCACGTTCTGGCTGTCGATCAGGGTGCCGTCCACATCGAACAGCGCCAGCCGCAGGTCCATCGTCACCCCTGTACGAAGGGATCGGCCGGCACCGCGCCCGGATCCCAGCCGAACGTCTTGAACGTCCGCGCCATGTGGTCGGGCAGCGGCGCGGTGAAGGTCATCGGCGCCTTGGTCACCGGATGCTCGATGGTCAGGCTGCGGGCGTGCAGGTGCAGCTTGCGGCTGATGTCGCCACCCAGCATCGCGCCCCAGCCGTCGCCCAGGTTCTCCTGCCCCGATCCGCCGTACTTGCCGTCCCCGGCAATGGGGTGGCCCAGTTCCGCCATATGCGCGCGCAACTGATGCGTGCGGCCCGTGACCGGGACCAGCGCCATCCAGGCCGCGCGGGTGCCCACGCGGTCCAGCGTCCAGAAATCGGTGGTCGCGCGCTTGGCGCCGTCGGTCGCGTCCACCTTGGACGGGTGGATGCAGACCATCTTTTCGCCCTCGCCGCCCCGCCCGTGGCCCGGGGCCTTCATCAGGCCGTAGCGGATGGTGCCTGCCGGCGGCGAGGGCGTGCCCGCCACCACCGCCCAGTAGATCTTGCGCGTCAGCCGGTGCCGGAACGCTTCCGACAGGCGGCGGGCAACCTTGGTGGACCGCGCCAGCAGCAGCACGCCGGACGTGTCGCGGTCCAGGCGATGCACCAGCGCGGGCTTCTCGGCCAGACCGAAGCGCAAGTGCTCGGCCAGCCCGTCCACATGGCGCAGCCCAAGGCCCGACCCGCCCTGGCTCGGCAGGCCGGGGGGCTTGTTCAGCACGATGATGTGGTCGTCACGGTAGATCACCGCCGCATGGATCATCTTCACGTCGTCCGACGCCGCCTGCGGCACGGGCCGGGGCGGCTCCGCCCCCGGGTCGGGCAGGGGCGGCACCCGCACCACCTGCCCCGCCGCCACCCGCGTCGCCCCCTTGACCCGGCCACCATCCACCCGGATCTCGCCCTTGCGGCACATCTTCTCGATCTGGACCTGCGTCACATGCGGGAAATGCCGCCTGAACCAGCGGTCCAGCCGCTGGTCGCCCTCGTCCACGCCCACGGTCAGGGTCTGCACGCCGCTCATGCCGTCCACCCCCGTGCGGCCCAGGCCCCCAGCGCCACGCCACCCAAGGCCAGCGCCACCGACCCGGCGACATAGGCCCCCGCCAGCCCCGCCTGCCCGCCCTGCCACAGCCGCAGGGCATCGAGCGAAAAGGTCGAGAACGTGGTGAACCCGCCCAGGAACCCGGCCACCAGCAGGGGCGACAGCCCTGCCCGGGGGCCGGTCAGCACCACCGCCAGCGCACCGATCACCACCGACCCCGCGACGTTTACCGCCAGCGTCCCCCACGGGAAGCCGGGACCGAAGGCGCGCAGGGCGCCCATGCTGACGAGATAGCGCAGGACGGACCCCGCCGCGCCCCCCGCCGCCACAAGGATCAGGGTCTGGACCATGGCGCGTTCCATCGGGCGGGGGCGGGGCGGAGTCAACCGCCCCGCTTCGCGCGCAGCCCCGCGAACCAGTCGATCCGCTTCTTCATCTCGCGCTCGAACCCCCGGTCCACGGGGGCATAGAACACCGGGCGCTTCATCCCGTCTGGGAAATAGTCCTGACCCGAAAACGCATCGGGCGCGTCGTGGTCATAGGCATAGCCCGCGCCATAGCCCTGATCCTTCATCATCCGCGTCGGCGCGTTCAGGATGTGCTTGGGCGGCGGCTGCGACCCGGTCGCCCGCGCGGCCTCCCGCGCGGCCTTGTAGGCCACATAGGCCGCGTTCGACTTGGGCGCGAGCGACAGATAGATCACCGCGGCCGCCAGCGCCAACTCGCCCTCGGGCGACCCCAGCCGTTCATAGGTCTCCCACGCCTGCAGACACACGGCCTGCGCCTGCGGGTCAGCAAGGCCAATGTCCTCGACCGCCATGCGGGTGATCCGGCGGGCCAGGAACCGGGGGTCCTCGCACCCTTCCAGCATGCGCGCGAACCAGTAGAGCGCCGCATCGGGGTCCGACCCGCGCACCGACTTGTGCAGCGCCGAGATCAGGTTGTAGTGCCCGTCGCCCGACTTGTCGTAGTTCGCTGCCCGCCGCGCCAGCCGCGCGGCCAGCGCATCGGGGGTCAGCCGCCCGTCCACCCGCCAGGCCGCGACCTGCTCCACCAGATTGAGCAAGGCCCGCCCGTCGCCATCGGCCATCGCCACCAGCGCATCCCGCGCCGGGCCATCCAGCGGCAGGGTGCGGCCCAGTTCCGCCTCGGCCCGCGACAGCATCGCATCCAGGTCCGCAGGCGTCAGCCGCGCCAGCACCATCACCTGCGCGCGCGACAGAAGCGCCGCGTTCAGCTCGAACGACGGGTTTTCGGTGGTGGCGCCGACCAGCACGATCGTCCCGTCCTCCATCAGGGGCAGGAACCCGTCCTGCTGCGCCTTGTTGAAACGGTGGATTTCGTCCACGAACAACAGTGTCCCGCGCCCCTGCGTGCGCCGCAGCCGGGCGGCCTCGAACACCTTCCGCAAGTCGGGTACGCCGGTGAAGATCGCACTGACCTGCACGAACGCGAGGTCCGTCGCATCGGCCAGAAGCCGCGCGATGGTCGTCTTGCCCACCCCGGGCGGCCCCCACAGGATCAGCGACGACAGGCTGCCCGCCGCCAGCATCGCACCCAGCGGCCCGTCGGGGGCCAGAAGCGCGTCCTGCCCGATCACCTCGGACAGGACGCGGGGCCGCAGGCGGTCGGCCAGCGGGCGGGGCGCCCCGGACGGCGAGGCGTCGGGGACTGGGTCAGCGGGGGCGGTATCGAACAGATCGGCCATCCGCCGACCCTACCCCGCCGCCCGCCCGCCCGGAAGCGCCGCGCGCCTAGTGCAGGGTGCTGTTCAGCCGCATCAGGATCGCCTGGTTCAGCGACCCGCCGATATCCAGGCACGGCCCCACATGTTCCGTGTGATACCCCAGCCGCCGCATCCAGCGCATCCAGCCGCGCGGGCACAGCCCGATCAGCTGGCTTGCCCCTTCGGTCCGCGCCGTGCGCACCATCTCGTGCATCAGGCTCGCCTGCACTGCGGTCCGCTTGTCGGCCGGGACCGCGCCCGACACGAACACGCGGCTCGCCTCCCAGATGTGCTCGCCCACCGGGGCGGTGTCATGCAGCAGATCCGCCGGGATCGAGTCCAGAAGGCCCAGTTGCGCATCGCGGATCATGTAGCTGTAGATGCCGCAGCGGGCGGTCGTCGGGGTCAGGCGGATGCCCGCCAGCACCTGCCCGTACTCGTGCACCGCGATCCAGCGGCTCATCGGCGTGTCGTACTGGTCGAACTCCATGCCGTCGACCTCGGGCAAGCGCCACTTGTTCTGGACGATGAAGGTCTCGTGCCGCGCACGCAGCACGTTCGTGAACAAGGCACCGTGAACATGAAGGGTCTGGAACGAAAGGGTCGTGGTCTGCATGGATAGCCTCCGGCTGGCTGGTTGCACCGTCACAGCCGAGGCCGGGAAGTCAGAGCAGCTTGTACTCCTGTGCCCGTTGGATCGCCTCGGCTGTCGTGCGCGCGAACAGGCGGTCGCGGGCCGACCGCAACCGGGCCTTGAACGCGCTTTCAGAGATCCCCAGCATCGCCGCCGCTTCCGCATGGCGGCTGCCCTTGGCGATCAGCCGCAGCGCCATCCGTTGCGCGGCCGTCAGGCTTTCGGGCGGTGTCGAATCGTCATGCAGCTGGCGCACGATGGTCTGGATCGCGGCAAGTTCGGCATCGGTGAACTCGCGATCCCCCCGGGCGAAGCCGCCGATCGTGCGCGACGACACCGGGCCATGCGACACGGCAACCCCATAGGTCAGGCCGAACGCCGCGGCCTGTCCGAACACGTCATGGGGATCGGGATGGTTGATGCCGCTCCACCGCACCGCGCCCTCGTTGCCGAAGCCCCAGGACACCAGCGGATCGCACAGCATGTAGCCCTTCTCGGTATAGACCTCGATCCAGCGCGGGTCATAGGTCTGGATCATGATATGGGCCGACGCGAACCGGATGTGCAGACCCAGCGCGTAACCCTTGGGCGCAAGCTCGGCCAGACGCGACAGGCCCTGGTCAAGGCCCTGATGGACGGTGGTGCTGTCGATCACCGGACTAGACCCCCCGGGTGTACCGTTGTGTTGACAGGTTGGCGGAAGGACAGTCAACCTTAAATTGTATGGGCCTCCGGGGTGACCCGGAACGTCAAGCGGGCGGCCCGATCCGGCGCCGCCCGCTGAAAGTCATGCTGGATTTCGGAACCTGCCAAGGTCGGGCAGATTGTCGCAGGGGATCATGCCGTCTCGGCGGCGTCCTCGGCCTCGAGACGGGCGCGATCCGATGCGCCCTTGGCATCGGGGTCGCGGTCCACCAGCTCGATGATCGCCATCGGCGCCATGTCGCCGTACCGGAAGCCCGCCTTCAGCACGCGGACACAGCCGCCCTGCCGGTCCTTGTAGCGGGGGCCGAGCACGGCGAACAGCTTCGCCACCTGGGCGTCGGTCTTCAGCTGCGATCCGGCCTGGCGGCGGGCATGCAGGTCGCCGCGCTTGCCGAGCGTGATCAGCTTCTCGACCACGCGCCGCAGGTCCTTGGCCTTGGGCAGGGTGGTCTTGATCTGCTCGTGCTCGATCAGCGCGCCGGCCATGTTGGCAAACAGGGCCTTGCGGTGTTCGTGGGTGCGGTTCAGGCGGCGGTAGCCGGCTCCGTGGCGCATGGGTCGTCTCCTTCGGATTTTGCTTTGTACGGCCCGGCGTGCGTGCGCCGGGCGCTGTTGGGGCGGGATTGCCCGGGTCGGGAGGTAAGGTGGGCGATTCCGCCCACCGTCCTTAGAACTGGTCCTCGAACTTCTTGGCCAGGTCCTCGATGTTCTCCGGCGGCCAGTCCTCGACTTCCATGCCCAGGTGCAGGCCCATGCCCGACAGCACTTCCTTGATCTCGTTCAAGGACTTGCGGCCGAAGTTCGGGGTCCGCAGCATCTCGGCCTCGGTCTTCTGGATGAGGTCGCCGATGTACACGATGTTGTCGTTCTTCAGGCAGTTGGCCGACCGGACCGACAGTTCCAGCTCGTCCACCTTCTTCAGGAGCAGCGGGTTGAACTCCAGCCCGTCGTCGAAGGAATCGGCCTTGCCCGCCGACGGCTCCTCGAAGTTGACGAACACGCCCAACTGGTCCTGCAGGATGCGCGCGGCATAGGCCACGGCATCGTCGGGCGTCAGGCTGCCGTCGGTTTCCACCTTCATCGTCAGCTTGTCATAGTCCAGCACCTGCCCCTCGCGGGTTGGCGTGACCTCGTAGCTCACCTTCTTGACCGGCGAATAGATCGCGTCGATCGGGATCAGGCCGATGGGCGCATCCTCGGGCCGGTTCTTGTCGGCCGAGACATAGCCCTTGCCCGACCGCACGGTCAATTCCATGAACAGGCTCGCGCCGTCGTCCAGGTGGCAGATCACATGATCCTTGTTCAGGATCTCGATCCCCGCCGATTCCGAGATGTCGCCCGCGGTCACGACCGACGGCCCCTTGGCCGAGATCGTCAGCCGCTTGGTCCCGTCGACCTCCATCTTGATCGCGACGCCCTTGAGGTTCAGCACCAGGTCGGTGACATCCTCGCGCACGCCTGCGACCGAGCTGAACTCGTGCAGCACGTTGTCGATCTGCACGCTCGTGATGGCCGCGCCCTGCAAGGAGCTCATCAGCACCCGGCGCAGCGCGTTGCCCAGCGTCAGGCCGAACCCGCGCTCCAGCGGCTCGGCGATCAGCGTCGCCTCGCGCGACGGATCGGCGCCGGGCTTCACCTGCAGCTTCTGCGGCTTGATCAGCTCTTGCCAGTTCTTGTGGATCATGCGGATCGCCTCCATTCCTGTCCCCTGCCCCATGGTCCGAGGGCGGGGACGCCCGAGGGTCGTCAAATGGTCACGCGGGCCGCGGTTTCCCGCAGCCCGCCTGAAATTCCGTGGCGGTCAGACGCGCCGCCGCTTCGGCGGACGGCAGCCGTTGTGCGCGATCGGCGTCACGTCGCGGATCGACGTGATCTGGAACCCGGCCGCCGCCAGCGCACGCAGCGCGCTTTCGCGGCCCGACCCGGGGCCCTGCACCTCGACCTCCAGCGTGCGGACGCCGTGTTCCTGCGCCTTCTTGGCCGCATCCTCGGCCGCCATCTGGGCGGCATAGGGGGTGGACTTCCGGCTGCCCTTGAACCCCATCGTGCCGGCCGACGACCAGGCAATCGCGTTGCCCTGCACGTCCGAGATCAGCACCTTGGTGTTGTTGAACGACGAGTTCACATGCGCCACGCCCGCGGCGATGTTCTTGCGTTCCTTGCGCTTCATGCGCGTCGTCTTGGTATCGCGTGCCATCGTCCCGCCCCCTTATTTCTTCTTGCCGGCGATCGGCTTCGCCGGGCCCTTGCGGGTGCGCGCGTTGGTGTGGGTGCGCTGACCGCGCACGGGCAGGTTGCGGCGGTGGCGCAGCCCGCGGTAGCAGCCAAGATCCATCAGCCGCTTGATGTTCATCTGCACTTCGCGGCGCAGGTCGCCTTCCACCTGGAAGTTCGCGTCGATGTGCTCGCGGATCGCCAGCACTTCCGCGTCCGTCAGCTCGTTGACGCGGCGCGAGGCTTCGATCCCCACCGCGGCGCAGATCTGGGCGGCGATGTGCGGGCCGATCCCGTGGATGTAGGTCAGGGCGATGGGAACCCGCTTCGCAGTCGGGATGTTCACGCCGGCAATACGTGCCAAGTCGGTCGTCCTTCGGTTGCGGGTCCGTAACGCCAGACCCTTTTTTCACAACGCATGGGCCCGTGGCCACTGGCCGCCGGACCCGGTGAGGTGGCCGGATATGGCGCCATGACGCGGCGCTTCACCGATTCTCTGTCGAGACACGGGCCATTAGGCGCTTGCCCGCGGGCGGTCAAGGGGGCCCGCGGCGCCCTGCGGTCAGGCGTCCAGAATGGCCGCGATGGCGGTGGTGACATCGCCGATCTCGGCCAGACCATCGACCGGCGTCAGCTTGCCGTGCGCGTGGTAGTAGCCGATCAGGGGCGAGGTCTTCTTGTAGTACTCCAGAAGCCGCGTGCGCAGGCTTTCGGCGTTGTCGTCGGCGCGGACCGGCTGGCCGGCCGCGCGGGCCTGCTCGGCCCGGTTGACCACCCGGTGCACCAGCACCTCGTCATCCACCCGCAGCTCGATCACCGCATCCAGCTTCTGCCCGACCTCGGCCAGCAGCGCGTTCAGCGCATCGGCCTGCGCCAGCGTCCGCGGAAACCCGTCGAACACGAACCCGCCCGGCGCCCCCTGCTGCAGCCGCTCGCGGATCAGGCCGATGACGATCTCGTCGGTGACAAGCTCGCCCCGGTCCATCACCTCGGCCACGCGGCGCCCCATCTCGGTGCCGCTGGTGCGCGCCGCGCGCAGCATGTCGCCGGTGGACAGCTGCACCATGCCGCGGGTGTCGGTCAGCACCTTGGCCTGGGTGCCCTTGCCGGCCCCCGGGGGACCCAGCAGAATGATGTTCATCTCCTCACCGTCCCTTTTGCCGGCCCGCGCTTCTTGCCGCGCAGTTGCGACTTCTCGATCAGTCCTTCGTACTGGTGCGCCAGAAGGTGCGACTGCACCTGCTGCACGGTATCCATCCCCACCGACACGATGATCAGGATCGACGTGCCCCCGAAATACGCCGTGATCGCCAGTTCGTAGCGCACCAGTTCCGGCACCATGCAGACGATCGCCAGATAGGCCGACCCCAGCACCAGGATCCGGTTCACCACATAGTCCAGGTACTCTGCCGTCTTCTGGCCGGGCCGGATGCCGGGAATGAACCCGTTCTGGTTCTTCAGGTTGTCGGCCACATCCTCGGTCTTGAAGGCGACGTTGGCCGTGTAGAAGTAGGTGAAGAACACGATCATGCCGACGAAGAACAGCAGGTACAGCGGCTGCCCCGGCCCGAAATAGGCCAGGATCGTCGACATCACCGGCCCCGTCTGGTTGCCCGAGAAGGTCGAGATCGTGACCGGCAGCAGCAGCAGCGACGACGCGAAGATCGCCGGGATCACGCCCGCGGGGTTCACCTTGATCGGCAGGTGGCTGGACCCGCCGTCATAGATCTTCATCCCCACCTGACGGCGCGGATACTGGATGTGGATTTTGCGCAAGCTGCGCTCCATGAACACCACGAACAGCAGCGTCGCCAGAAGCATGGCGATGACGCCCAGCACCACCGGCGTGGACAGCGCCCCCGACCGGCCCGATTCGAAGAACTGCGCCAGCGCCGCGGGGATTTCCGCGATGATGCCGACGAAGATGATCAGCGAGATGCCGTTGCCGATGCCGCGCTGGGTGATCTGCTCGCCCAGCCACATCAGGAACATCGTGCCGCCGACCAGCGTGATGACGACCGACGCGCGGAAGAACCAGCCGGGATCATGGGCCAGACCGCCCGCCTCCAGGCTGACGGCCAGACCGTAGCCCTGGAACAGCGCCAGGCCCACCGTGCCGAACCGGGTGTACTGGTTCAGCTTCTTGCGCCCCGCCTCGCCTTCCTTCTTCAGCTGTTCGAGGCTCGGCACCATCGCCGCCAGCAACTGCACGATGATCGAGGCCGAGATGTAGGGCATGATCCCGAGGGCAAAGATCCCCATCCGGCTGATCGCGCCGCCAGTGAACATGTTCAGGATGCCGCCAAGACCGGCCGCCGCCTGGTCCATGAACTCGCGCAGCGCGGTGCCGTCGATCCCCGGGACCGGAATATAGGTGCCGACGCGATAGACGATCAGTAGGGTGATCGTGAACAGGATCCGCTGCTTGAGCTCGGTCGCCTTGCCAAAGGCGCTCCAGCTCAGGTTGGCGGCCATCTGTTCTGCTGCGGATGCCATGCGCTCCCTCCCAAGGGAACGCCGCCGTCCCGGGCTGCGGGCGGCGGCGCAATCGGAATACTAGCGGTGATGTAAGGGGCGGCGCGTGCCGCCACAACC
The DNA here is from genome assembly GCA_002291955.1 of Rhodobacteraceae bacterium UBA996. Taxonomy (GTDB): domain Bacteria; phylum Pseudomonadota; class Alphaproteobacteria; order Rhodobacterales; family Rhodobacteraceae; genus UBA996. Next base: position 11,559 of record DBBA01000145.1, read on the forward strand.
GCTTATTCGGCTGCCGCCTGCGACGTTGTCGTGAGGGTGCCGCCCGCGTCGGCCACCATCTGCACGGCGCTGGCCGACGCGCCGGTGACGCTGATCGTGGCCTTCGCCGTGAACGGCCCCTTGCCCAGCACGCGGATGCCGTCCAGCTTGCGGCGCACCAGGCCCGAGGCCACCAGCACGTCCTCGGTGATCGGCTGGGCCGCGTCCAGCTTGCCTGCGTCGATGAACTTCTGGATCACGGCCAGGTTCACCACCGCGAAGTCCTTGCGGTTGGGCTTGTTGAAGCCACGCTTCGGCAGGCGCCGGAACAGCGGCATCTGGCCGCCCTCGTAGCCGCCCAGCGCCACGCCCGACCGGGACGTCTGGCCCTTGATCCCGCGGCCGGCGGTCTTGCCCTTGCCCGAACCCGGGCCGCGCGCCACGCGCTTCTTCCTGCGGGTGGCGCCGTCGTTATCGCGCAGTTCATGCAGTTTCATGTCGCTCTCTCCTTGCCGGACGCGCCCCCGAGCGAATGGGCGGCCACGGCGTATCATGGTGTGATGGCACAGTGCCGGGCCCAAAGGGTGCGGGCCACCGGCGGCCTATAGCGGCGCGACCCCGAACGCGCAAGCGTCGCGTCAGCAGTCCGGGGTGCCAGTCCGGGGACCTGTCCGGGGGACCTGTCCGGGGACCGCGGAACCGCCGGGCCGCTCAACCCGTCGGCCGTCAGGTCGCGCGCGCCAGCACGGTCAGCGGCCCCGCGGGCAGCAGCGTCGCCCCCCCGGCGATCTCGCGCAGGACGGGCGGCGTCACATGGGCGGCCGTCCATCCGCAGGGGCCGACCTCCAGCACCTCGAACTGCGCCGCCACCATCAGGCGGACCAGCGCCAGCCCCGAGAAGAACAGCGTGTGCGGCTCCATCCGGGCACGCGGTGGCCGCAGACCCCGGGCAAAGGCCGTCAGCTGGTCGGCCCCGGCGGGCACCTCGACATACAGCAGTCCCCCCGGCCGCAGCGCCTGCCGCGCCAGGTCAAGCGCATGGGCAATATCGGCATGGGTCAGGTGTTCCAGCACATGGCTGGCCGCCACCAGATCGAACCGTCCGCCCGCGCGCCCCAGCGCCGCTTCCGGCAGCGTGGTCAGCTGCACGCCCAGCTCCCCGGTCAGGATCCGGCTGCCATGCGGGTCGGGTTCCACCGCCCATTTCTCGCCGGCATCAAGCGCATGCAGGAACATCCCCTCGCCCGCCCCGATGTCGAGCACCCGTCCGAACGGACCGAAGCGGGCGAGTTCCCCGGCCTGCCGACGCGCCCGGTCGCGCACCTTGTGCACGGGCCGGGCCCAGACCGGGTTGTTATCGGCATAGAACGGGCGGTCGCGCCCCCGCTCCGCTCGATACTCCTCGGCATAGTCCCGGGCATAGAACGTCTCGAGGTCCAGATCGTCGGCGCCCGGAACCCAGGCCAGGCCGCAGCACCGGCACTGCATCAGCAGGCGACCCGCGAACACGGCGCTCTTGTAGGCGGGATAGCGGCCGACCTGCTGGTCCTGCGCCCCGCAGGCCGCGCAGGCCTCGGCGGCCAGCCGGGCCAGCGGCACCATCGGCGACGGCGCCGCCCGCAGG